>DASQSR010000438.1:0-5207 GCA_035642295.1 Allostellaceae bacterium
CCGCGGCGGCGGCATGGCCCTCGAGCGTCGCCGCCAGCACGCGCGCGCTCTGCAGCATGTTGCCGGCCGCGCTCGCGCCGGCCCCGGCGCCATGCCCGGCCCAATCGACGCAGTGCCGACCGGTCCAGGCGGCGGAACGCCCGTGCCGATCGATCGCCTGCACCTGGCGCAGCTCGCGGCCGGGATCGAGCGCGAGCGCCGCCTCGATTGCGGCTTCCGGCGCGAGCCCCTGCGCCAGCCCATCGAGCACGCGCGGCCCGAGATAGGAGTTGGTGATCGACTGCGTCGCGACCGCGCCGACGCCAGCGCGCAGATGCGGCGCCCGGGCGCCGATGGCGAAGGCGCGCGAGGCCACAGCGACGCCGAAGGCGCCGCTCGCCGGGTCATAAGCGACAATCGACCAGGTCATGCGCGCGACAGCCGGGGATCAGCCCGGGGCCGCGCGGCCGGAGACGCTGCGCACATCGGCCGGGGCCGCGCCGGGCTTGTAGCCGAAGGAATAGACGCGCCGCTGATGGCGGCGATCGGCGTCGAGATGCGGACCCAGGTCCCACAATTCGAGCGTGTACCACCAGCTCGCCTTCGGCTGCTCCGGACCGGCGATGGGCGCAAGATTGAGCACGTAATAGCTTTCGCCGACGTGCAACAGCTCGCTGGCGTGATCGCTGTCGCCGATCGCATTGTGCTTGGCGAGCCAGTCGCCATCCTCGGCCCGAGCGGTGGAGAGCAGGCGGCAGCCGCGCAGCGCGACCGCGACGAACGTGCCGGGCATCAGCGTCGGTCCGCCGCCGCCACCGCCGCTCGCGGGGTTGCGATCCTCGAGGACATAGTGCTCGGCGCGGAACACCAGGATCTCTTCCTTGCGCGTGCCCTTGCCGGTCAGATCGACGCGATAGCTGGCGAAGCCGCGCGTTGCCGCATAGACGCGATGGGCGACGGTGATGCGCAGCGGGTCCAGCCCGGGGCAGCGCTTGCGCGCGCTCAAATAGCTCGGCAGGTCGGGCCGCTGCGAGCGCTCGACCGGGGCGATGACGGCAAAATCGCCGGCGCGGAGCTTGGCCAGCAGGGCCGAACAGGCCTCCCGGTCGCCACAGCCATCCTCCGGCGCGAAGTCACGCCCTTTGATCAGCGCAGCGATGGTCGTCTTGGCGCGAGCGGCATAATCCGGCGCCACGTCGGCCTTGGCCGAGGCGAGCGGCGCGATCAGCAGCGCGGCGGCAAGGCTGAGCCAGAGCCCGGAGCACCGGGTTCTTCCCAACCGGACGAGACGTCGCATCGAGCAGTTCTCCTGCTATCTCGGGCGGAACTTCCGCCGCCGGCGCTCCCGTGCGGCGAGCCGAGCTTTCACAACGTAGCCCGCAGCAAAGCACAGCACCATCACCGCCACCGACGTCCCGTTCATCTGCGCCTCATTGTCGCATGGCGGGCAAAATCTCAGCACTGGCGAAACCAGGGCGATAGTGGCAAAAAAGGGCATCATCGCGCTTTCGCGGCGAATCCGCACGGGCCAGCCCGACACGGGGACGTTTCCCCACGATCCGCCCTAAAGCCTTGGAAATGCGGCGATCGGCCTACCATTCCGCCCCCCTGCGGGGACGGGCGGCGGGAACCGGCGTTTGCGCTGAAACAAACGAGTAAACACTGCGTTGCGTGGCTGTCCCATCCCTGGGGAGACAGCGTTGGTAAGACGGAAGGGCCTGATCGCGCTGGCCCTGATCCTGCTGGTCGGCGGTCTCGCCGCCTGGCGGCTCACAACCCGAACCGAGCGGGCGGAAGCCCAAGCGGAGCCAGCCGCACCGATGGCGATTCCGGTGACGCCGGGCACGGCCGTGCTGCGCGACATGCCGGTCTATCTGCGCGCGCTTGGCACGGTCCAGGCCTATTACACGGTCACCGTCCGCACCCGCGTCGACGGACAGATCATGCAGGTCTTCTATCGCGAGGGGCAGGAGGTCAAGGCCGGCGACCCCTTGCTGCAGATCGATCCACGGCCGTTCCAGGCGGCGCTCGAGCAGGCCGAGGCCATGCTGCAGCGCGATACGGCGCAACTCGAAGGCGCCCAAGTCGATTTGAAGCGCTATGCCGGCCTGGTCGGCCCGGGCTACCAGACGAAGCAGGCCTATGACGACCAGAAGGCGCTGGTCGCGCAGCTCCAAGGCACGGTGAAGGCCGATCAGGCGCAGATCGACGCGGCCAAGCTCAACCTGGTTTACGCCGATGTGCGCTCGCCGACCGATGGCAGGGTCGGCGCGCGGCTGGTCGATCCCGGCAACTTCGTCCAGGCGGCGCAGGGGACGGCGCTGGTCACGGTCACCAAGATCAAGCCGATCTTCGTCGACTTCTCAGTGCCGCAGGACGACATCGCCGATATCCGCGCGCGACAGGCAAGCGGGGCGCTGACCGTGCTCGCCTATGCCAGCGACGACAAGACGCTGCTGTCCCGGGGAACGCTCACCCTCATCAACAACCAGGTGGACACGACCAGCGGCACGATCGAGCTCAAAGGCACCTTCGCGAACGCGGACGAACGCCTCTGGCCGGGCGAATTCGTCAACGCGCGCCTCGTCCTCGGCGAGCGCGAGAAGGCGGTCACCGTCCCGGCCGAGACGGTGATGCAAGGGCCGAATGGCGGATTTGCCTATGTCATCAAGCCCGACGGCACGGTCGAGCGGCGCAACGTCGAGGTCGCGATGACCGAGGATGGTCAGACGGTGATCACGAAGGGGATCGCCGCCGGCGAGCGGATCGTCGTCGGCGGACAGTACCGCCTCACCAATGGCGCCAAGGTCCGGTTGCTGTCGGGCGAGCCCGGCACGTCACCCGCAACCGGCGCGCAGAACGGCTGACGACGGGCGATTTCCTTTGAGCATCTCCGAGATTTTCATTCGCCGGCCGATCGCGACCTCGCTGCTGATGCTGGGCATCCTGGTGTTCGGCGCGGCGACGTACCAGCTCCTGCCGGTCGCGGCGCTGCCCAATGTCGACTTCCCCACCATCACCGTGACGGCGCAGTTCCCCGGGGCGAGCCCCGATACCATGGCGTCCTCGGTGGCAACGCCCCTCGAGCAGTATTTCGCGGCGATTCCCGACCTGACGCAAATGACGTCGACGAGCGGGCTCGGGGCGACGACGATCACGCTGCAATTCGCGCTGAGCCGCAACATCGACGGCGCGGCGGAAGACGTGCAGACGGCGATCAACGCCGCCGGCGGCCTGTTGCCGGCGCTGCCCAACCCGCCGACCTACCGCAAGGTCAACCCGGCGGAGCGGCCGATCCTGATCTACGCGGTCTATTCCGACGCGATGCCGATCTATAAGGTCGACGACTTCGCCTACACGCTGCTGGCGCAGCGGCTGTCGCAGGTCGACGGCGTGTCGCAAGTGCTCGTCGCCGGCCAGCAGACCTACGCCGCCCATGTGCAAGTGAACCCGATCGCGCTCGCCGCCAAGGGCATCGGGTTCGAGGACGTGCGCTCCGCGCTGGTCGCGACCTCGGTCGATCAGCCCAAAGGAACGCTTGAAGGCAAGAACCAGACCTACACGCTCGACACCAACGACCAGCTGTTCAACGCCAAGTCCTTCTCCAACGTCATCATCGCCTATCGCAACGGCGCTCCGGTGCGGGTGAAGGATGTCGGCGATGCCGTCGATTCCTCGCTGCTGCCGCGCACCGGCGCCTGGTACGGCCAGCGGCAGGCCGAGATCCTGCTGATCGAGCGCCAGCCGGGCGCCAACACCATCGGCGTCGTCGACGCGATCAAGCGGCTGATGCCGCAGCTCGAGCTGTCGATACCGCCCTCGGTCCACATCGACCTCGTCTCCGACCGCTCGCTCACCATTCGCGCTTCGGTCGGCGACGTCGAGTTCACGCTGCTGATCACCTGCGCGCTCGTCGTGATGGCGATCTTCGTCTTCCTGCGCAAGCTCTGGGCCACGGTCATTCCCGCCGTGGTGGTGCCGCTGGCGCTGGTCGGCACCTTCGGCATCATGTACATGCTGAACTACAGTCTCGACAATCTGTCGCTGATGGGCCTCACCATCGCGGTCGGCTTCGTCGTCGACGACGCGATCGTGATGATCGAGAACATCGTCCGCTATATCGAGGCCGGCGACCCGCCGTTCGAAGCGGCGCTCAAGGGCGCGGGACAGATCGGCTTCACCATCATCTCCATCACCTTCTCGCTGATCGCAGTGTTCATTCCGCTGCTGTTCATGTCGGGCATCATCGGGCGCCTCTTCCACGAGTTCGCCATGACGGTGAGCTGCGCGGTGATGGTCTCGGCCATGGTGTCGCTGACGCTGACGCCGGTCATGTGCGCGCGCTTCCTGAAGCACGAGACGAACGAGGCGCACGGGCTCGCCTACCGTGT
Source organism: Allostellaceae bacterium (assembly GCA_035642295.1). GTDB lineage: Bacteria > Pseudomonadota > Alphaproteobacteria > ATCC43930 > CGMCC-115725 > DAHUYF01. The sequence goes on from DASQSR010000438.1 coordinate 4,371, forward strand.
GACCGAGCGCTTCTTCGAGGGCATGATCGGCGGCTACGATCGCGGCCTCAAATGGGTGTTCCGCCACCAGCCGCTGATGCTGGTGGTGACGCTGGCGCTCATCGTCCTCACCGGCTTCCTCTATGTCGTCATTCCCAAGGGCTTCTTTCCCGAGCAGGACACCGGCTTCGTCTTCGGCGAGGCGGAGGCGCGCCAGGACATCTCGTTCGCCGCCATGTCGCAGATCGAGCGGCGCTTCGCCAAGGTCGTGCTCTCCGACCCGGCGGTGCAGGGGGTGATCGGCTTCGTCGGCGCCACCGGCGGCAATCCTTCCGAGAACACCGCCCGCATGTTCATCCAGCTGAAGCCGTTCAGCGAGCGCACGGTTTCCGCCGAGCAGGTCATCCAGCGCCTCCGGCCGAAGGTCGCGCAAATGGAAGGCGCCAAGTATTTCATGCAGCCGGGCCAGGACATCCAGATCGGCGCGCGGCTGACGGAGACCCAATACCAGTACACGCTCAGCGATACCGATACCGAAGAGCTCAACCATTGGGCGCCGATCCTGCAGCAAGCCATGGCGAAGCTGCCGGAGCTGCAGGACGTGGCGAGCGACCAGCAGATCGCCGCGCCGCATATCGCCATCGAGATCGACCGCAACGCCGCCTACCGCCTCGGCCTGTCGCTCAGCGAGATCGACGAGACCCTCTACGACGCCTTCGGCGAGCGACAGATCGCGCCGATCTACACCGCGACGAGCCAGTACCGCATCATTCTCGAGGTCCAGCCGCAGTTCCAGGAGACGCCGACGGCGCTGTCGCGCATCTATGTCTCGGGCAGCGGCGGGGCTCAGGTGCCGCT
>DASQSR010000439.1:0-13613 GCA_035642295.1 Allostellaceae bacterium
CATGCCATCCGGTGTGCGCACGAAAAGCGGGTCCTTCAGCATATAGCGCAGCCGGTTGAGCGCGTGGCTCATCGCCGGCTGGCTGAGGCCGATGCGCTCGCCGGCGCGGGTGACGCTGCGCTCCCGCATCACCGCGTCGAAGACGACCAGAAGGTTGAGGTCGAACGCAGCTAAATTCATTTCAAACATGTATGGGTGAAAAGAATACATTTCCAGAATTTTGTCATCGACCTCGTGTTCGTTGTTAGAGAGGCTATAGAGTGAGTGCGGAGACGAGTTTCACATGAGGACGATACCCATCGGCGCCACGGGCTCCTTCACCTTGGTGGTCCCTTCCGGCCACCTCTCCCTCGGCCTCGACGAGGCGATGCTTCGCAACGACCTGGCGATGCCGGTTCTGGTCATGGTGATCGAGAACGCGGCGCTCGCCGCGCTCAGGCCTTATCTCGAGCCGGGAGAAACGGCGGTCGGCACCGGCGTTGAGCTACGGCACCTGGCGCCGGTCGGCATGCGCGTTATCGGCGAAGCCTCGGTGACCCGCGTCGAGGGTCGGCGCGTCGAGTTCTGCGTGAGCGCGGTGGATGAATCCGGCCAGATCTGCGCCGGAAGTCATGAGCGAACGGTCGTCGATGGCGCATCCATGGAAAGAGTGGGCGAGGCCAAGCGCTCGGTCGGCCGCGCGCATCTCGGCGGGATCATTTGGGCGAGGCACCGCTTCTGCTCCAGAACGCGCGGAGGCGCCGATGCAGCGCATGTGCCAGCGTCTGCTCACCGCCGCGGCATCGGCGGCGTCGAACGGCGGCGCTGAGGCTCGGCGCGCCGGCCGCGCCGGCGGCATCCCCGCATCGTTGTTGACTGCGAACGTCAACTGCTGGCGCGGCTGATGCTGCGCCCCTCATCACCGCGCATCCGGCTGAGCGTCCAAATTCATTCCACACATGTACATGTGATGAGAATGCATTTCCGGAATTTCGTCGACGGACCTACATCTGTCGCGACGCAAGAGCCGCGCAAAGGAGTTCCTATGAGGACGATCCCGATCGGCGCTACGGGTTCATTCGCGCTCGTGGTCCGTCCCGAGCACCTCGCCAGCCGCTTCAAGGATGCGATGCTTCCCGACGTGCTGGCGACCCCGGTCTTGGTGATGGTGGTCGAGAATGCGGCACTTGCCGCCCTCAAGCCCTTTCTCGAGCCGGGAGAGACGGCCGTCGGCACGCGCGTCGACATTCGGCATCTGGCGCCGACGCCGGTCGGCATGCGCGTTGTCGGCGAAGCGTCGGTGACCCGCGTCGAAGGCCGGCGGATCGAGTTCCGGGTGAGCGCTGCGGACGAAGGCGGCCAGATCGGCACCGGAACCCATGAGCGCATGGTCGTCGATGCCGCACGCATGGAACAGGCGGTCGAGGCCAAGCGTTCGGCCCGGGCGCATCTGAGCGGGATGGCCTGTGCCTTCTTGAAGCTGTGGCAGTTCATCGCCGTGAACGCCCGAGCCGGCCACCTCGTTTCAGAAGACTTCAGCCCGCACTTCAGGACTTCTCCAGCGGCACTCGGCACATTCTGATCGCCAGAGAACCGCCATGCGCGGAACTCTTTGGCATTCAACAACGCACTTTTTGGCAGGCGCGGACAAGCCCGCGGCACAAGGCTTGCGTATGACGCAGAGGGACCGGCGGCGGTCCGGAAAACGCGTGGAGAGTGCGATGCGTGGCAAGATCGGCTGGGGACAGCGCATGGGGTTCGTTCTGCTCCTCGCGGCCGCAGCATTGCCGGCGGCGAGCGGCCGCGTCGAGGCTCAGCTCGTCGGTTTCGGTGCCGGATCGCCCGGGCTTGGCGTGCCGACCGCGCCGACAGTATCGCCCGTCCGTATTCCCCTCGGCGCGACCGAACTCGGCACGAGCGGGCTGAGCCCGCTCCCTGGCGCCACCCCGCCGTCGACCACGCCGCTGGGCGGCCCTGCCGCGAGCACGACGGACGGCCTGCCATCGATGATGGGCACCGGGCCAAGCCCGGCACCGATGGCGCCCTGGGGCAGCGGCGCGAGCGCAAACATGACCGGCGGCGGCCTCGGCGGAAGCCAAGCGATGCCCGGCGTGCAGGCCGGCGCGGTGCCGTGACCCGGCAAAGACCGGAAGGAGCGATCCGATGCGCCGCAAAATAGTCGTCCTTGCGGCTTTCGCGATACTTGCGAGCGCGGCCGCCGGCGCCTTCGCCTTGACCCGTAGCCCCGGCCACCATCACGCGGCAGCGCCGATCGCCGCCGCGGCCCCGGCCGTTCCGGTGGTCGCCGAGAGGGTCAAGACCGGAGACGTGCCGATCTATCTCAGAGGCATCGGCTATGTCGAGGCTTACAACACCGTTGTCGTCCGCAGCCAGATCCAGGGACAGCTCGTCTCGATCCCGTTTACCGAAGGACAAACGGTTCATGCGGGCGATCTCCTGGCGCAGATCGATCCGCGCCCCTATCAGGCGCAGCTCGACCAGGCGATCGCCAACCGCGATCGCGACGCGGCGCAGCTCACCAATGCCGAGGCCAATCTCCAGCGCTATCTGCCGCTCCAGGCGAAGGGTTTCGCGACGCCTCAGCTGGTCGACACGCAGAAGGCGCAAGTGGCGCAGCTCCAGGCGGCGGTGAAGGCGGACGATGCCGTCATCGAAAGCGCGCAAGTCGAGCTCGGCTACACCCGCATCACCGCGCCGATCAACGGCGTCACCGGCATCCGCCAGATCGATGTCGGCAACATCATCCATCCGACCGATCCCAACGGCCTCGTCGTGCTGACCCAGCTCCAGCCGATCTCGGCGATCTTCACCCTGCCCGAGGGGGAGCTGCCGAAAATCCAGCAGCAGATGGCGAAAGGCCCGCTCACCGTGCTCGCCTACAGCCAAGATGACAAGATCCAGCTCGATCAAGGGACGCTGTCGCTCATCGACAATCAGATCATCCAGACCTCCGGCTCGATCCGGCTCAAGGCCAAATTTCCCAATCCACAGCATCGGCTGTGGCCCGGCGAGCTGATCAACGTGAGGCTTCTGCTCGACACCCGGCATGACGGGATGACCGTGGCCTCGAGCGCCATACAGCAGGGGCCGGACGGCACTTACGTCTATGTGATCGGACCGAACGGCACGGTGGCGAGCCGCCCGGTCAAGCTCGGCGAGAGCAGCGGCGGCCGGACGCTGATCGACAGCGGCCTCACGCCCGACGAAGAGGTGGTCGACGATGGGCAGTCGCGGCTCCAGGCCGGCACCCGGGTCGCCGTGCTGCACGGGCAGGCCGCCGAGCAGTTCGCGCGCCAGAGCGCGACGCAGGCGCAAATCCCATGAACATCTCCGCCCCCTTCATCAACCGGCCGATTGCGACCGCGCTGCTGATGGTCGGCCTGCTGCTCTGCGGCCTCGCGACATATCCGCTGCTGCCGGTCTCGCCCTTGCCGGACGTCAACTATCCGACGATCTCGGTGACGGCGCAGCTGCCGGGCGCCGATCCGCAGACCATGGCGACCTCGGTGGCAACGCCGCTCGAGGAGCAGTTCGGCGAGATCCCCGGCCTGGTGCAGATGACCTCGTCGAGCACGCTGGGCTACACCTCGATCACGCTGCAGTTCCAGCTGAGCCGCAGCGTCGATAGCGCGGCGCCGGACGTCCTCGCCGCGATCAACGCGGCCGGCGGACAGCTGCCGGCGAACATGACCTATCCGCCCACCATCCGGAAGGTCAACCCGGCGGACACGCCGATCATGGTGCTGGCCGTCACCTCCGATGCCGTCCCGATCACCACGGTCGACGCCTATGCCGAGAACATTCTCATGCAGAAGATCTCGCAGATCTCCGGCGTCGGCCTCGTCAACATCGGCGGTCAGCAGAAGCCCGCCATCCGCGTGCAGGTGAACCCGCAGGCGCTCGCCGCCCGCGGCATCAGCCTCGAGCAGGTGCGCAGCGTGCTCGGCGCGGCCAATGTCGACCTGCCCAAGGGCACGCTCAACAGCCCGCGCGAGACCTATACGCTGAACACCAACGACCAGCTGCTGACGCCCGAGGCGTACAATTCGCTGATCGTCGCCTACCAGAACGGCTCGCCGGTGCGGATCCGCGATATCGGCCGCGCGGTCCAGGGGCCGGAGAACAACCTCCTCGCCGGCTGGAGCAACGAGAAGCGCGCGATCATCCTGTCGATCCAGCGCGAGCCCGACGCCAATGTCGTCGCCACCGTCGACCGGATCAAGGCCATGCTGCCGCAGCTCGAGGCGTCGATCCCGCCGACGATCCACGTCTCGATCCTCTCCGACCGCACCCAGACCATCCGCGCCTCGATCAGCGACGTGCAGTTCTCGCTGCTGCTCAGCGTCGCGCTGGTGGTGATGGTGATCTTCCTCTTCCTGCGCAATCTCCGCGCGACGGTGATCCCGGCGGTCACCGTGCCGCTGTCGCTGATCGGCACCTTCGCCGTGCTCTACGTGCTGGGCTACAGCCTCGACAACCTCTCGCTGATGGCGCTCACCATTGCCGTCGGCTTCGTCGTCGACGACGCCGTCGTCGTCATCGAGAACGTGGTGCGCCATGTCGAAGAGGGGCTGACACCGATGCAGGCGGCGCTGAAGGGCGCAGGCGAGATCGGCTTCACCATCGTCTCGATTACACTGTCGCTCATCGCCGTGTTCATCCCGCTCTTCCTGATGAGCGGCTTCGTCGGACTGCTGTTCCGGGAGTTCGCGGTGACGGTCAGCGCCGCGCTCATCCTGTCTCTGGTGATCGCACTGACGCTGACGCCGATGATGTGCGCGCGGCTGCTGAAGCCGGAGGCGCCGGCAGGGCACGGGCGGCTTTACCGGCTGCTCGAGAGCGCGTTCGACGGACTGCTCCACCTCTACGAGCGCGGGCTCCGGCATGTGCTGCGGCACCGCTTCATCACGCTGATGGCGATGCTGGGGACGATCGCCATCACCGGCTATCTCTATGTCGTCATCCCCAAGGGATTCTTCCCGCAGCAGGACACGGGCATGATCATCGCCATCGCCGAGGCGAGCGAGGACATCTCCTACCCGGCGATGGAGCAGCGGATGGAGGCGGCGATCCGCACCGTGCTGTCGGATCCAGCGGTCGCCTCGGTCGGCTCGCAGATCGGCGCCAGCGGCACGACGACGCTCAATGACGGCCGCATGTTCATCGCCTTGAAGCCGGAAAGCGAGCGCAGCGCCAGCGCCGACGAGGTGATCAGGCGGCTGCAGCCCGAGCTCGCCAAGCTCGAAGGCATCACCGTCTACATGCAGGCGGCGCAGGACATCACCATCGGCGCCCGCGTCGCGCGCACGCAGTACCAGTACACGCTGGTCGACGCCGACGCGGGAGAGCTCACCCACTGGGCGCCCATCTTCTTTCAGCGGCTGAAGCAGCTGCCGGAGATCACCGACGTCGCCAGCGATCAGGAGAATGCCGGACCGCTGCTCGACATCACCGTCAACCGCGATGCCGCCTCCAGCTACGGCATCCTGCCGGCGACGGTCGACAACACGCTCGACGATGCCTTCGGCCAGCGCATCGTCTCGACCATGTTCACCTCACTCAACCAGTACCACGTCATTCTCGAGGTCGAGCCGCAATTCCAGTACGGCCCCAATGCCTTGAACGACATCTATGTCAGCTCGGCCAGCGGCCAGCAGGTGCCGCTGCGGACGCTGGTCAACACCGTCAGCACGATCGCGCCGATCGCCGTCAACCACCAGGGCCAGTTCCCGTCGGTGACGCTCTCCTTCAACCTGAAGCCGGGCGCCTCGATCGGCGAGGCGGTCAACGCCATCCACGCCGTGGAGGCGCAGCTCGGCAAGCCGGCGTCGCTGACGACGAGCTTCCAGGGCAACGCCCAGGCCTTCATCTCCTCGCTGGCAAGCGAACCCATCCTCGTCGCCGCGGCGCTGGTGGTGATCTACATCATCCTCGGCGTTCTCTACGAGAGCCTCGTCCATCCCATCACCATCCTCTCGACCCTGCCGTCGGCCGGGATCGGCGCGCTGCTGATGCTGATGGCGTTCCATTTCGATCTCAGCGTCATCGCCCTCATCGGCATCATCCTGCTCATCGGCATCGTCAAGAAGAACGGCATCATGCTCGTCGACTTCGCGCTCCATGCCGAGCGCAATGACGGCCTCAGCCCCGAGGAGGCGATCTATCAGGCCTGTGTCAGGCGCTTCCGGCCGATCCTGATGACGACGATGGCGGCGCTGCTCGGGGGCGTTCCGCTGATGCTCGGCACCGGCACCGGCTCCGAGATCCGCCAGCCGCTCGGCTACAGCATCGTCGGCGGGCTGTTGCTCTCGCAGGTGCTGACGCTGTACACGACGCCGGTCGTCTATCTCTATCTCGACCGGCTCAGTCATTTCCTCGGCGGTCTGCGCCGGCACGGCGCGAGCCACGGCGCGGCCCAGGCGGCGCCGCACCCGGCCGAATAGCAGGAGCAGCGGCGCGTGAAAGCGGCGGGCGCAGCCCCGACCTCGTCGGCGATCCGGAGTTGACCATGCCCGAAGGAACGCGACGCGTGGCGGCGATCGAGGCGGACGAGGCGGCGATCGAGTTCGGTCGCTTCCGCGTGCTGCCGCGGCAACGCCAGCTGCTCGCCGATGGCGCGCCGGTCGAGCTCGGCACGCGCGCCTTCGACGTGCTCATGGTGCTGCTCGAGGCGCAGGGCGCGCTGGTGACCAAGCAAGAACTGCTCGACCGCGTCTGGCCCGAGACGGTCGTCGAAGAAAACAATATCCAGGTCCAGATCTCGACGCTGCGCCGGGCGTTCGGCGCCGACCGCAACTTCATCCTCACCGTGCCGCTGCGCGGCTACCGGTTCACGGCGGAGATGCGGAGAGTGCCTCAAGCGCCGCCCGCGGACGCCGCCCCCTCCCCCGCCACGCCCGCGGCCGAACGCGCCGCGCTCACCGACCTTCCGGCATCGGTCTCGGCATTCATCGGCCGCGAGCGCGAGCGGCAGGAAGTGACCGAGCTGATCCGGCAGCACCGGATGGTGACCCTGATCGGCAGCGGCGGGATCGGCAAGACGCGGCTCGCCGTCGAAGTCGCGCGGGGATTGCTGCCCGAGTTTCCCGATGGCGTGTGGCTCGTCGAACTCGCGCCGCTCGCCGATGCCGCCCTGGTGCCGAGCGCGATCAAGGCGGCGCTCGGGCTGCAGGCCGGCGACGGCACCTGGTCGCTGGAGCGGCTCGCGGCCGCGCTCCGCGCCAAGCGCCTGCTGCTCATCCTCGACAATTGCGAGCATGTGATCGCCGCTGCGGCACGCGAAGCCGAGGCGCTGCTCCACGCTGCGCCGGACGCGCGCGTCCTCGCCACCAGCCAGGAGCCGTTGGGCGTCGAGGGCGAATGCCTCGACCGCGTGCAGCCGCTCGGCCTGCCCGGCGATGACAACGGGCGGGGCGAGGACGCGCTTCGACACGACGCCGTGCGCCTCTTCGTCGCCCGCGCCCGGGAGGCCGATCCGCATCTCGAGCTGACCGAGCACCTGGAGGCGGTGTCCGCAATCTGCCGCCGCCTCGACGGCATTCCGCTCGCCATCGAGCTGGCCGCGGCGCGCGCCGCGACGCTCGGCGTCGCCGGGCTGGCGCAGCGGCTCGACGACCGCTTCCATGTGCTCACCGGCGGCCGCCGCACCGCCTTGCCGCGCTACCAGACGCTGCGCGCGACGCTCGACTGGAGCCACAACCTGCTGGCGGAAACCGACCGCATCGTGCTGCGTCGGCTGGCCGTGTTCGCCGGCAGCTTCACGCTCGACGCCGCGGCCAGCATCGTCGCCGACGCCACGGTGGCGCCATGGCAGGTGGTCGAGCGCATCGCCGAGCTCGTCGCCAAGTCGCTGGTGGTCGCCGATTCCGCGGGCGCCGCCCGGCGCTACCGGCTGCTCGACACGATGCGCGCCTATGCGCTCGAGAAGCTCGCCGACAGCGGCGAGTTCGCCACGCTCGCGCTCCGCCACGCCGCGTTTTTCTGCGACTATTTCGCGAGCGGCGTCGTTGTCTGGGAAGCAACGCCCTCGATCCGCTGGCTTGAGACCTACGCGCCCGAGATCGACAATGTCCGCGCGGCGCTGGAGTGGGCTTTCGGTGCCGGCGGCGACGAACAGCGCGGCATCGAGCTTGCCGCCACCTCACGCCTCCTCTGGTACCTGATGTCCCTGAACGATCAAGGCCGCCTCTGGCTCGAGCGCGCCATTGCCGTCCTCACCGCCGCGACGCCGAAGACCGTCGAGGCACAGCTCTGGTACGGCTACGGCTTTCTCTGCACCGGCGAGCCGCGCGGGCGTGCGCTTCCGGCACTGAAGCGCGCCGTCGGTCTCTGTCGCGAGATCGGCGAGGGAGTGGCGCTCGGCCGCTCGCTGGGGCTCTACGGCCTGACGCTGGCGCTGGCAGGTCGCATTGCCGACGGAACCACGGCGCTGGAAGAGGCGTCCCAGCTGCTGGTGGCGAGCGATGCGCGCAAGAGCCATGTACGCTGCCTCACCAACCTCGCGATCGCCCGCATGATCGCCGGGCGCTGCGACGAAGCGCGGCGGCTGCTCGAAGAAGCGTTGGCGCTCGGCCGGGCGGCGCGAGCGGATTTCTGGGTGCTGCGCAGTCTCGTTTACAAGGCCGAGGTCGAGTTCGCCGACGGCCATGTCGATCGCGCCATTGCCGAGGCCCGTCAGGCGGTGGGCCTCTGCCGCGCAATGCGCCGCATCGGGCTGCTCGGCCATGCGCTGTGCAATCTCGCCGGCTACCTCATCGCGCAAGGCGCGCTCGACGAAGCGCGGGCAGCGCTGCGCGAAGGCCTGCCGCTCGGGCGCCAGAGCGAGCTCGGCATCGCCCTGGTCGCGGGCGGTCTGGTGCATATGGCCGCGATCGCCGCGGGCGAAGGCCGGCACGAGGAAGCCGCCCGGTTTCTCGGCTACGCACACGCCTTTTTCGCCACGGAGTTCGAAGGGCGCATCTCGGCCAGGATCGAGAACCAGGAGCGGCTGCTCGAGACGCTGGCTCGCGCCCTCGCCCCGGATCGGCTCGCCGCGCTGACGGAAGCGGGAGCGCGCTGGACCGAGGAAGAGGCGATGGCGGCGGCGCTCGCCGGGTGAGGCGGACGCCGCCGCGCCATCGCCCGCGATCATGCCGAAGCGGGGAGCTTCTCCGCCGAGCGCGCGGGCGGCGCCATGAATTCGGGCCCGACCGGATCGGTGACGGTCTCGCGCAGGACGCGGTCGATCTCGGCGCGCGCCGCATCGTCCAGCGACCAGTCCATCACCTCCGCCACCGGCTCGAGCTGGTCGGGACGCCGCGCGCCCCACAGCGCCGCGGTGATGCCCTGATCCAGCATCCAGCGCACCGCCAGATGAATGACGCGCTTGCCGTAGCGCTGCTGCGCGAGCTGATCGAGACGGTCGACAGCGGCGAGGTACTGGGCGTAGCGCGGCGCGCGGAACTTGGGATCGGACTTGCGCAAATCGTCGCCGCCAAAGCGCGTATCCGGCCGCATCTTGCCGGTGAGCAACCCGCGGCAGAGCGGGCCGTAGCCGAGGATGGCGATGCCGTGCTCGCGGCAGTAGGGCAGGATGTCCGCCTCGATGCCGCGCTCGAAGAGATTGTAGGGCGGCTGGACGGTGTGCAGCGGCGCCACCTTGCGGAAGCGCTCCATCTGCTCGACCGAGAAATTGCTGACGCCGATGGCGCGGATGCGGCCGAGATCGAACAGGGTCCGCATCGCCTCCGCGGTTTCCTCGATCGGCGTCAGCGGATCGGGCCAATGCACCTGGTAGATATCGATGTAATCGGTGGAGAGGCGCCGAAGCGAATCGGCAATCTCGCGGAAGATGCGCTGGCGGCTGGCGTTGCGGAACACCTTGCCGTCGCGCCACTCCAGCCCGACCTTGGTGGCGATCCGCACCTTGCGCCTGAGGCGCGCTTCCGCCAGCGCCTTGCCGACGATCTCCTCCGAGCGGCCGAAGCCGTAGACCGGGGCGGTGTCGATGAGGGTGATGCCGCGGGCGACCGCCTGCTCGATGGTGGCAATGGACGCGTCCTCGTCAGTGCCGCCCCACATCCAGCCGCCGATAGCCCAGGTGCCGAGCGCGACGCGCGACACTTCGAGCTTGGTTCCGGGGATTACTGCCGTTTCCATGATGGGCCTCGCACTTCTTCCTGAGATCGAAAATTTGATCGGCGCTGCTTCGCCTACACCGATTTGAGCTGCGTCGGGTCGACGGGCAGCGCGCGGATGCGCTTGCCGGTGGCGGCGAAGAGGGCGTTGCACAGCGCCGGGGCGATAGGCGGCACGCCGGGCTCGCCAACCCCGGCCGGCGGCGCGTCGCTGTCGACGATGTGAACGTGCGTCACCGGCGCGATGTCGATGCGTGCCACCGGGCAATCGGGAAAATTGCTCTGCTCGACGCGCCCTTTGCGGACGGTGAGATTGCCGTAGAGCGCGTTGCTGATGCCCATGATCGCCGCGCCTTCGAACTGCGCCCGCACCCGATCGGGGTTGACGACGAGGCCGGCATCGAGGGCGACATCGACGCGCGGAATGGCAATGGTGCCGTCGGCGGCGACCGCCACCTGGACGACCGCGGCGACGTAGGTGAGGAAGCTGCGATGCACGGCGATGCCGCGGCCGGCGCGCGCTGGCAGCTTGCCGCCCCAGCCCGAGCGCTCGGCGGCGAGATCGAGCACCCGGCGCAGGCGCCCGGTATCGATCGGATAGGTCTCGAGCGAGGCGCCGTAATTGGGATAGTCGACGCCTTCCGCCTTGAGATCGATGAGGCGCGGCAGGCCGATGAGCTCATGCAGATAGAGCAGCGGGTCGACACCGGCCGCGGCGGCGAGCTCGTCGGCGAAGGAGCAGACGGCGAAGGCGTGCGGGATGTTGTAGACCGAGCGATACCAGCCGATGCGCACATGATTGGCGGCAGGACCGTTCTCGCAGCGGATATTGGCGATGTCGTAAGGCATGTCGGTGACGCCCTGGCCGAGCTCGCCCGGCGCGCCGTAGAGCACGTTCGGCGCGAAGGTCGACTGGATCGACGGGAACACGGTGCGGTGCAGCCAGGCCGTGGCGCGGCCGTTCGGATCGAGCGCGGCCTCGAGATGCTGTGCCGAGATCGCGTGGTAGTAGTCGTGCCGGATCTCGTCCTCGCGCGTCCAGGTCACCTTCACCGGCGCGCCGATCGCGCGCGACAGGAACGCCGCTTCGGCGATGAAGTCCGGCTTCGACTTCCGACCGAAACCGCCGCCGAGCAAGGTGACGTTGATGGTGACGTTGGCCTCGGGAATGCCGAGCACCTTGGCGACGATCGAGCGCGCGCCTTGCGGGTTCTGGGTCGGCGCCCAGCATTCGCAGCGGTCGCCCACGACGCGCGCGACGGCGACCGGCACCTCCATCGGCGAGTGCGCGTAGTAGGGCACGAAATAATCGGCGGCGATGCGGCGCGGCGCGGCGGCGAGGGCGCCGTCGACATCGCCTTTCTGCCGCACGACGTGGCCGGGCTGTTTTGCCGTCTGCTCCAGCTGCGCGCGGTAGGCGTCGCTGTCATAGCTCCGGTTGGGACCGAGATCCCAATCGATCTTGAGCTGGTTGCGGCCCTGCTGCGCCGACCAGGTGTTGCCGGCGATGACGGCGACGCCGCCGAGCGGCTCGAAGCCTGAGGGAATCGGCGTTGCCGGAATCTCGATCACGCGCTCGACGCCACGCACCTTGAGCGCCGCGGCCGCGTCATAGGACCGCGCGCGGCCGCCATAGACCGGGCAGCGCTCGATCGACGCGTATTTCATCTCCGGGAGCACCGTGTCGATGCCGTAGCTTGCGGCGCCGCGGACGATATCGTTGAGATCGACGATCGGCAGCGAGTGTCCGATATAGCGCCGCGCCGAAGCCGGCTTCAGGCGAAGCTCGCTCGGCGGCGGCACCGGCAGCGAAGCGGCCGTTTCAACCAGGGCGCCGAAGCCGAGCTGCCGCCCGCTCGGCGCGTGCACGACGACATGGTTGCGGGCGTGGCATTCCGCTACCGGCACCTGCCAGAGCCGCGCCGCGGCGGCTTCGAGCATCTGTCGCGCCGCGGCGCCGGCCTGGCGCATCGGCAGGTAGAACTGGCGCACGCTGCGCGAGCCATCGGTATTCTGATCGCCGTATTTCGCGTCGCCGGTCGCCTGCACGACCTTGACGCGCGTCCAGTCGGCCTCGAGCTCGTCGGCAAGCACCGCGGGCAGCCCCGTCTTGATGCCCGTGCCCATTTCCGAGCGATGCGCGATGATGGTGACGCCGCCGGTCTCGTCGATGGCGAGCCAGACATTGGGCACGAAATTGTCATTCGATGCCGCCGATGCGGCGACGGGAAAGCGCCGGACGCCGACATGGAAGCCGAGAACGAGTCCCGACAGGGCGGCGGCGCCACGCAGCAGGTCGCGGCGGCTCGGCTTCACGATCGCACTCATATCGTCTCTCCTGCCGCCGCCTTGATCGCGGCGCGAATGCGTTGATAGGTGCCGCAGCGGCAGATGTTGCCCGACATGGCATCGGTGATCTGCTGATCGGTGGGATGCGGATTCTCCTTCAATAGCGCCGCGGCCTGCATGATCTGCCCGGACTGGCAGTAGCCGCATTGCGGCACGTTGAGCGCCACCCAAGCGCGCTGCACGGGATGCTTCCCGTCGGGGCTCAACCCTTCGATGGTGGTGATGTCGTGGCCGGCGGCGTCGCCGATTGCGGTGATGCAGGAGCGCACCGCCTCGCCGTCGAGATGCACGGTACAGGCGCCGCAGGCGGCGACCCCGCAACCGAACTTGGTTCCGGTGAGGCGGAGAATGTCACGTAGCGCCCACAGCAGCGGCATCTGCGGATCCGTGTCAATCGTGTGGCTGACGCCGTTGATGCGAAGTTCAGTCATGTCCCGTTCCCGTTTGCAGCGTTCCAACTGCTGCGAAAATAGGCATGCGCGCGGCTTCTGTCCTTTAGTGGCAGCTGAAGCCTGTTGAAACGACCTGAATGCGGGGTTCATTCGTGCTATGCAAACGCAGCGTTAAGGATTTCCCCGTTTACTCTCGCCGCTCTCCGCCCAACCTCGGCGGGGCTGGAAAGTGTCCTCAGAGGCACGCAGAGGGGTATGTGTGGAATGCTCGAAAAACATTCGATAAGAGCCGACCATGGCCATCTCGGTGCGGCGGCGTCCTATGCCGGCCTGCTCGCGCGCGCCGTCACTTCGCCCCTGCGCCGCGCGCAACCGAGGCGACTTCTGTCGCTGGCGCTACAGGGTGGCGGCTCGTTCGGGGCGTTCACCTGGGGCGTGCTCGACCGGCTGCTCGAGGACGGGGAGCTGCCGCTCGATGCGGTGAGCGGTGCCAGCGCCGGCGCAGTCAATGCCGTGATCCTCGCCAGCGGACTCGCCGAAGGCGGGCGCGACGAGGCGCGGCGGCGGCTCGAGCGCTTCTGGCTGCGCCTCAGCGAGGCGGCGCCGAAGGTGCCGCTCGGCCGCGCCGCCAATGACGGCGCCGCGGTCGCGGTCGACCTGCTGACGCGGTGCGTCTCGCCCTATCAGCTCAACCCGCTCGGCCTCGACCCGCTGCGCGACTTGCTCACCGAGCTCGTCGATTTCGCGCGGCTGCGCC
>DASQSR010000440.1:0-4544 GCA_035642295.1 Allostellaceae bacterium
GACCTCCAGGGGATCAAGAAAGGCATCGTCGAGCTCGCCGATCTCCTCGTCGTCACCAAGGCCGACGGCGATCTGAAGCCGGCGGCGCTGCGCGCCGTCGCCGATTATCGCCACGCCGTGCGGCTGCTGCGCCCGGCGGGCGAAGCGGCCGAGGTGGTCGCCGTCTCGGCGCTGGCCGGGGAGGGGATCGCCGCACTCTGGCACGGCGTCGAGCGCCGCCTGGCCGCGCTCGCCGCCGCGGGCGAGATCGCCCGCCGCCGCGCCGAGCAGGCGCGCGCCCATCTCTGGAGCGAGATCGGCGAAGGGCTGATGGAGCTGTTCCGCGCCGATGCCAAGGTGGCATCGCGCCTTTCCCGCCTCGAGGCCCAGGTCGCCGCCGGCGAGCTCACCCCCACCACCGCCGCCGCCGCCGCGCTCAAGGCATTCCGCGGGCGGTAACGTGAAGCCGAACCGGTCCCAAGGGATGCTGTGCTAGCCTTTCTCGACCCGCGCTCTTTGACATCGTGAAACAGAGCCGTCAGCCATCAGCCGTCAGCCGTCAGGGGACTGGTCGTTCGCCGGTCTTCAGTCCCTGGATCGCCGATGCCGGCAACCAAAAAGGACCAAAAAACCAAGCTGACAGCTGGCGGCTGATAGCTGACAGCTTTCGCGAGTGAGTCAATGACTCACCCGAAAAACAGAGTCATTGTTGTACACCAGTGAATCACCTCCCTCCCCGGGGGAGCCCCGCTGCTTGACGCGGCGGGGGCTTTGCCCTAGAAAACCGCCCTTCTGCGCGGCCCCTTGTCATCGAGGGGCCGTCATCGTTGTTCGAGGGCGGTCATGGCAAGACGCTGCATCATCACCGGCAAGGGCGTTCAGGTCGGCAACAATGTGAGCCACGCCAACAACAAGACCAAGCGGCGCTTCCTGCCCAATCTGCAGCGCACTTCGCTGCTCTCCGACGCGCTCGGCGGCCCCGTGCGCGTTCGCCTCTCGACCCGCGGCATCCGCACGGTCGAGCACAATGGCGGCATCGACGCCTATCTCCTCGGCACGGCCGATTCCAAGCTCACTCCCGACGCGCGGCGCCTGAAGCGCCGCATCGAAGCGGCCGCCGCGCGCAAGGGCGAGACCCCCGCCGCCTAGCGCTTCGCCTCGGTCGGCGCGGCGGGTTTATCCTTCACCTCTTCGGGCGTCGGCAGGTCGGTCGCACTCCAGCCGCCGCCCAGCGCCTCGACCAGATCGACGCTGGCGATGAGCCGGCTCTGCAGGATGCCGAGCGCCGTCACCTCGTTGGTGAGCCGCGTCGTCTCGGCGGTAATCACCGCGGTGTAGGGCTGGGTTCCCTGCTGGTACTGGTTCAAGGTGAGGCGCTCGGCCTCGCGCGCGAGCCGCACCGTGTTGTCCTCCACGACCTGCTGGCGGGCGAGAATGCCGAGCGCGGCGAGCTCATCCTCGACCTGCTGGAAGGCGGTGAGGACCGTCTCCCGGTAATTGGCGATGTCCTGGTCGTAGGTCGCCCTGGCGGCTTCGACCTGCGCGCTGCGCAAGCCCGCATCGAAGACGGTTTCGCTGAGCGAGCCGCCGACCGACCACAAGCGGTTCGCGGCTTCCACCAGCTTGGCGAGCCGGTCGCCGGTGAAGCCATAGTCGGCGCTCAGCGTGAGGTCGGGATAATAGGCGGCGATGGCGATGCCGATCTGCGCATTGGCCGCCGCCATCAGCCGCTCGGCGGCGGCGATGTCGGGCCGCCGCTCGAGCAGGGTCGAGGGCACGTCGGGCGGGCTCACCGGCACGGTGAGCGTCATCGGCGCCGCCGCCAGGCTGAAATCGCTGGCCGGCTTGCCGATCAGGGTCGCGATCGCATGCTCGAACTGCGCGCGCTGGACGCCGACCGCGATCGCCTGGGCGCGGGTCTGCTCGAGCTGGGTCTCGGCGGTGACGACGTCGGTCTGCGCGGCGACGCCGGCGTTGTACTGGTTCTGCGTGATCTGCAGCGATTGCGTGAAGGCCGTGACGGAGGAGTCGAGGAGGCGCTCCTGCTGGTCGGCGGCGCGCAGCTCGAAATAGAGCACCGCCAGCTGCGCCTGGGCCGACAGCCGGGCATTGGCGATGTCCGCCGCGCTCGCCTGGGCGTTGGCGACGTCGCTTTCGACGGTGCGGCGGATGCGGCCCCAGAGATCGACGCTCCAGGTCGCGTCGGCGGTAAGGTCGACGGTGGTGTTGCGGCCGAAATTGCTGCTGGCGACGTTGCCGCCCTGCCCCGTGCGCGTGCCGGATCCGCCGAGCGACACCGTCGGGAAATATCCGGCATAGGCCTCGCCGACGACGGCGCGGGCCTGGCGATAGGCGGCTTCGGCCGCTTTGAGGTTCTGGTTGGAGATGTCGATCTCGCGCTCGAGCCCGTCGAGGACGGGGTCGTTGTAGATCGACCACCACGGCCCGCGGCCGATCGCCTCGTGCGGCGTCGCCGTCTTCCAGCCGGTCTCCTTGTAGGCGGCCGGAACCGGCGCGGGCGGCCGCTTGTAGTCGGGTCCGACGGTGCAGCTCGCCAGCAGCAGCAGGACCGAGAGCGCGAGGCGCGGCTTCATTCGCCGGGCTCCGCGGCGGTGCCGCCGGCGAGGCCGGGGTGGCTCTTGCGCCACAAGCCGCTGCTCCACAGGCGGAAGCGGTCGAGATAGAGATAGATCACCGGCGTCGTGTAGAGCGTCAGCAGCTGGCTGACCATGAGCCCGCCGACGATCGAGATGCCGAGCGGCTGGCGCAGCTCGGCGCCGTCGCCGGTGCCGACCGCCAGCGGCAGCGCGCCCAGCATGGCCGCCAAGGTCGTCATCATGATCGGCCGGAAGCGCCTGAGACAGGCCTGGTAGATCGCCTCGTCCGGCGAAAGGTGCTCGCTGCGCTCGACCGCGAGCGCGTAGTCGATCATCATGATGGCGTTCTTCTTGACGATGCCGATCAGCAGGATCACGCCGATCAGCGCGATGATGCTGAACTCGGTGTTGAGGGCCATCAGCGCCAGCAGCGCGCCGAGTCCGGCCGAGGGCAGGGTGGAGAGGATCGTGATCGGGTGAACGTAGCTCTCGTAGAGGATGCCGAGCACGATATAGACGGCAAGGAGCGCCGCCATGATCAGGATCGGCTCGTTGGCGACCGATTCCTGGAACACCCGCGCCGTGCCCTGGAAGCTGCCATGGATCGAGACCGGCACGTTGAGCTCGTTCATCACGCGGTCGACCGCCTCGGCCGCATCGCTCAGCGACTTGCCGGGCGCGAGATTGAACGAGATCGTCGTCGCGACGAACGGCCCCTGATGGTTGATGGCGAGCGGCGTCTTGCCGGGGCCGTAATGTGTGAACGCGGCGAGCGGCACCAGCGTCTCGGCCGCGGTGGAGTCGGCAGCGCCGGTCGAGGCGGAGGAGGCGCCATGGCCGGTCGCGCCGATCTGATTGGCGAGAAGGTTGCGGGCGGTATTGACGGTGATCTGCGCCGCGCTCGCGCGCGTGCTTGAGCTGGCGCTGACCGTGCCGATGACGGCGCCGGTCGCCCCGGTGCCGCTGACCGAGCCGCCGGCGGTGCTGACATAGAGGTCCTTTAGGGTCTCCGGGTCCTGCCAGTATTGCGGCGCCACCTCCATCACCACGTGGTACTGGTTCATCGCGGCGTAGATCGTCGAGACCAGGCGCTGCCCGAAGGCGTCGTAGAGCGTGTTGTCGATCTGGCTTGCGGTGATGCCGAGGCGCGAGGCGGTGTCGCGGTCGATGACGATGTCGGTCTCGAGCCCGTTCTGCTGCTGGTCGGAGTTGACGTCGGCCAGCGTCGGCTCGTGCTGCAGCGCCTCGGCGATCTTGGGCGCCCAGGCGTAGAGCTCGTTGAGGTCGTCGCCCTGCAGCGTGTACTGGTACTCGGCGTTGGCGGCGCGGCCGCCGACGCGGATGTCCTGGCCCGCCTGCAGGAACAGCGTCGCTCCCGCCACCACCGACAGCTTCCGGCGCAGCCGGCCGATGATCTGGTCGGCGGAGAGCTTGCGCTCGGACAGCGGCTTCAGCGTGATGAAGACGAAGCCGGAATTGGTCTGACCCCGGCCGCCGGTGAAGCCGGTCACCGTCTTGACGTTGGGGTCTTGCTGGATGATCGAGATGAACTGGATCATCTTCTTGCGCATGCGCTGGAACGAGATGCTCTGGTCGGCCTGGATGCCGCCGAAGAGCATGCCGGTGTCCTGCTGCGGGAAGAAGCCTTTGGGCACGACGGCGAGAAGGTAAATGTTGAGCAGCAGCACGCCGATCAGGATCAGCATGGTCAGCAGCGAATGCCGGAGCGACCAGCGCAGCGAGCGGTCGTAGAGTTCCAGCATACCGTCGAAAGCGCGCTCGCTCCAACGATAGAGCCGGCCATGCCCGGCCCCCTTCTCGCCGTGCCGGATGAGATAGGCGCACATCATCGGCGTCGTCGTCAGCGAGATCACCAGCGAGATGGCGATGGCGATCGACAGCGTCATGGCGAATTCGCGGAAATAGCGCCCGATGATGCCGCCCATCAGCAGGATGGGGATGAACACC
>DASQSR010000441.1:0-3856 GCA_035642295.1 Allostellaceae bacterium
GCCGATCTCCTTCTTCATGTCGTCGGCCAGCGCCTTCAGCTCCTTGGCCGGCACGTTCTCGACGGCGCGGCCGGCGAATTTGATGCCGCCGAGCTCCTTGGCGGCGGACCGCGCCGCGCCCGCGCCGCCGCTGGCGATGACGCGGCGCGCCTCGGCGAGCTCGCGCTCGAGCCGCTTCCTCTCCTCGAGGAGGCTGAGGACGCGCGCCGGCAGCTCGCCGCGCGTCGCGCGCAGCGTATCGGCGGCCTCGCGCAGCAGCGCCTCTTCCTGCTCGACATAGGCTTCGGCGGCGGCGCCGGTCAGCGCCTCGATGCGGCGGACGCCGGCGGCGACGGCGCTTTCCGAGACGATCTTGAAATAGCCGATATCGCCGGTGCGCCGGACATGGGTCCCGCCGCAGAGCTCGACCGAGAAGGGACGACGGCTCAACTCCGTCACCTCGCCCATGGCAACGACGCGCACCTCGTCGCCGTATTTCTCGCCGAAGAGCGCCAGCGCGCCGGCCTCCACCGCCTTGTCGGGGGTCATCAGCCGCGTCGTCACCGCGCTGTTCTCGCGGATGCGGGTGTTGACCTCGCTCTCGACGGCGCGGATGTCCTCGGGCGAGAGCGCGCGCGGATGGCTGAAATCGAAGCGCAGCCGGTCGGGCGCCACCAGCGAGCCCTTTTGCGTCACGTGCTCGCCGAGGCGGCGGCGCAGCGCCTGATGCAGCAGGTGCGTCACCGAGTGGTTGGCGCGAAGCGCGGTGCGGCGCGTCTCGTCGATGCGCAGCTCGACCACGTCGCCGACGCGGAGGCTGCCATGGGTGAGGCGGCCCACATGAACGAAGAGCTCACCCGCCTTCTTGTGGGTGTCGGCGACGGCGAACTCGCCGCCGCCCGCGGAAAAGAGCGCGCCGGTATCGCCGACCTGGCCGCCGGATTCGGCGTAGAACGGCGTCTGGTTGACGAGGATCGCCGCCTCCTGCCCCGCCCGCGCCGCGTCGACGCGCTTGCCGTCGGCGACGATGGCGACGACCTTGCCCTCGGCGACATGGGTCTCGTAGCCGAGGAACTCGGTCGCGCCGAGCTCGTCGCGCAGCTCGAACCAGAGCTGCTCGGTCGCGGCCTCGCCCGAGCCGACCCAGTGCTTGCGGGCCTCGGCGCGCTGGCGTTCCATCGCGGCGTTGAAGGCGTCGATGGCGACCTTGCGACCTTGGACGCGGAGCACGTCCTCGGTGAGGTCGAGCGGGAAGCCGTAGGTGTCGTAGAGCTTGAAGGCGATCTCGCCGGGAAAGGCGTCGCCGCCGCCGAGCTTCGCCGTCTCCTCCTCGAGGAGCCGAAGGCCGCGATCGAGCGTCTGCTTGAAGCTGCCCTCCTCGAGCTTCAACGTCTCGGTGATGAGCGGCTCGGCGCGCACCAGCTCGGGGAAGGCCGCCCCCATCTGCCGCACCAGCGCCGGCACCAGGCGCCACATCAGCGGCTCCGCCGCGCCGAGGAGATGAGCATGGCGCATGGCGCGGCGCATGATCCGGCGCAGCACATAGCCGCGCCCGTCCTTGGACGGCAGCACGCCATCGGCGATGAGGAAGGCGCTGGCGCGGAGGTGGTCGGCGATGACCCGGTGCGAGACCGCCTGCGGCCCGTCCGGCGGCACGCCCGAGGCCTCGGCGGAAGCGAGGATGAGGGCGCGCATCAAGTCGATGTCGTAATTGTCGTGCTTGCCTTGCAGCACCGCGGCGATGCGCTCGAGCCCCATGCCGGTGTCGATCGAGGGGCGCGGCAGCGGCCGGCGCTCCGTCTTCGTCACCTGCTCGTACTGCATGAAGACGAGGTTCCAGATCTCGATGAAGCGGTCGCCCTCGGCGTCGGCGCTGCCCGGCGGGCCGCCCGGAATCTCCTCGCCATGGTCGTAGAAGATTTCCGAGCACGGGCCGCAGGGGCCGGTATCGCCCATCGCCCAGAAATTGTCGGAGGTGGCGATGCGGATGATGCGGCTCTCGGGAAGACCGGCGACCTTGGCCCAGAGCCGCGCCGCCTCGTCATCCTCGGCATAGACGGTAACGAGCAGCCGATCCTTGGGCAGGCCGAACTCCTTCGTCACCAGCGTCCAGGCGAGCTCGATGGCGCGGTCCTTGAAGTAGTCGCCGAAGGAGAAGTTGCCGAGCATCTCGAAGAAGGTGTGGTGCCGGGCGGTATAGCCGACATTCTCCAAGTCATTGTGCTTGCCGCCGGCGCGCACGCATTTCTGCGAGGTGGTGGCGCGCGCATAGTCGCGCTTCTCGGCGCCGGTGAAGACGTTCTTGAACTGCACCATGCCGGCATTGGTGAAGAGCAAGGTCGGGTCGTTGCGCGGCACCAGCGGGCTCGACGACACGATGGTGTGGCCGTGGCGCTGAAAGTAGCCGAGAAACGCGGCGCGAATGTCGTTGGTGGTCTGCATGGCGCTTAATCTGGCCCTTCTCTGCGGGCGAGCCAAGCCAGAGCGGCCGGGCGAGCGCCGCTTTTAACCCGGGGACTCGGAGGCTGTCCAGCGATCGCGACGGGCGCCGGCGCGCGCCATCGGGGTCCGATTTTTGCGGGCCAGGTAGAAAAGAAGCGGCGCCGGCGGGGGGGCCGGCGCCGCGGGTCCGTTTCGTCGGGGGGTGGGAAAACGGACCAGAACTATTCCTCGGCGCCGCCTTCGCCGCCGGCGCCCATCATCGCATCGGCGACGAGGCCGGCATTGCCGCGGATGGCGCGCTCGATGGCGTCGGCGATCTCGGGATTGTCGCGCAGGAAGACCTTGGCGTTCTCGCGGCCCTGGCCGATGCGCTGGCCGTCATAGGAGAACCAGGAGCCGGATTTCTCGACGACCCCGGCCTGGATGCCGAGATCAAGCAGTTCGCCGCGCTTGGAGACGCCTTCGCCATACATGATGTCGAACTCGACCACCTTGAACGGCGGCGCCATCTTGTTCTTGACCACCTTGACGCGCGTCTGGTTGCCGGTGACCTGCTCGCGCTCCTTGATCGAGCCGATGCGGCGGATGTCGAGGCGGACCGAGGCGTAGAACTTGAGCGCATGGCCGCCGGTCGTGGTCTCGGGATTGCCGAACATGACGCCGATCTTCATGCGGATCTGGTTGATGAAGATCACCATGCAGCGCGACTTCGAAATCGAGCCGGTGAGCTTGCGCAGCGCCTGGCTCATGAGCCGCGCATGGAGGCCCATATGGTTGTCGCCCATCTCGCCTTCGAGCTCGGCGCGCGGCACCAGCGCCGCCACGGAATCGACGACGAGGACATCGACCGCGCCGGAGCGGACCAGCGTGTCGGCGATCTCCAGCGCCTGCTCGCCGGCATCGGGCTGCGAGATCAGGAGATCGTCGATGTTGACGCCGAGCTTCTTGGCATAGGCCGGGTCCAGCGCATGCTCGGCATCGACGAAGGCGCAGGTGCCGCCGCCGCGCTGCGCCTCGGCGATGACGTGGAGGGCGAGCGTGGTCTTGCCGGAGCTTTCCGGCCCATAGATTTCGACGATCCGCCCGCGCGGCAGGCCGCCGATGCCGAGCGCGATGTCGAGGCCAAGCGAGCCCGTCGAGATGACCTCGGTCTCCGTCGCGGCCTCGCGCGAGCCGAGCTTCATGATCGAGCCCTTGCCGAACGCGCGCTCGATCTGCCCAAGAGCGGCGTCGAGAGCCTTCTGCTTGTCCATGGTGTCCTTGTCCAACAGGCGCAAAGCCGGCTGCGTCATAACCCCGCCCTCCTTATTCCATAGCGCCCCGAGGCTTGCAATGAACCCGAACGCGCCATCGAGGACAGGGAGTGTACGTGATTTGTTCCGCGCGGCAAGTTCTTTTTTCGTCCCGATTATATACTTGACGTAACGGCCCGCTA
>DASQSR010000442.1:0-2390 GCA_035642295.1 Allostellaceae bacterium
CGAGGCGGCGCGCGCCGGCGAAGCCGGCAAGGGCTTCGCCGTCGTCGCCAGCGAGGTCAAGTCGCTCGCCAACCAGACCGCCAAGGCGACCGAGGAAATCTCCGCCCAGATCGTCGCCGTGCAGAACGTCACCAAGGATGCGGTCGACGCCATCCAGCGCATCGGCGGCACCATCGGCGAGGTCAACACCGTCGCCACCTCCATCGCCTCCGCCGTCGAGGAGGAGAGCGCCGCGACGCAGGAGATCACCCGCAACACCCAGCAGGCCGCGCGCCGCACCAAGGACGTCTCCGACAACATCACCGGCGTCGCCTCGGGCACCGAGGAGACCGGCAGCGCCGCCGGCGGCGTCAAGGCCGCCGCCGACGCCCTCACCCTTCAGGCCGACCACCTCCGCTCAGAGGTCCGCGACTTCCTCGACAAGATCCGCGCCGCGTAGCCGCGGCGCGGCGACGGCGGCGATCCCGTTCCATTGACCCTGGACCATTCTCTCCCCGATCCGGGGCGGAGAGGCGCAGCACCACCGGCAGGATCCGCGCAAATCGCGCCAAATGCGCGATTTCCGCAGTTTAGTGAAAACCAATCCTTTACCCGACGGCTCGATACTCGCCGCAAGGATACGGGGGTCCCTCATGCTCAACCAGGTGTCGGCAAACGCCTTGCTGAAGTCGGTGATCGCCGCCGCGGCGACGGCGATCGTGATCATGCTCGCAGGCAGCGCCTGGAGCTCGTGGGAGCGGCTCGAAACCACGAGCCGCATCGTGCGCGTCGCCGGCGCCTCGGGGTTCGCCTTCACCGCGCTGCACAACCTGCGCACCGACCGCGCCACGGTCCGCCGCGACCTCCTCGCCGACGGCGTCATCGAGCCGTCGGAGGCCGCGCGCCTGCAGAGCATGTTCACGGCCGAGGGGCCTGCCCTCAATCAGCTCGCCGCGCGGCTCGGGAACATCGATTTCGCCGATGCCGGCCTCAGCGCCGGCCTGAAGCAGTCGATCAGCACACTCACGGGGCTGCAGCCCCAGGTCTGGGAAGCGCTGCAGAAGCCGAAATCGGCGCGCGTCAATCCGGAAGCGATGGCAAAGCAGTACTGGGACGAGGAGACGGCGCTCCTCGACACGCTGGACAAAATTTCGACGGCGCTCACCGCGTCGATCAAGGGCGAGAACGCCTTCGTCGACGAGATGATGGAGCTGAAGCAGCTCGCCTGGATGGTGCGCAACACCGCGGGCGACGCCTCGCTGGTGATCTCGAATGCCGCGAGCAGCGGCAAGCTGTCGCCCGAGGACATGCAGAAATTCGCCAGGTCGGATGCCGGCAGCGAGACCTTGTGGTCGGCGGTGCTCGACGCCGCGCATGGCGCGGCGCTGCCGCCGCGCGTCGGCGAGGCGATCGACAAGGCGCAGCGCGACTATTTCGGCGCCGAGTACAAGGCCACCCGCGCGCGCCAGCTGCAGGCGCTGCAGACGGGCCAGAAGCCGGAGATGACGGCGACGCAATGGGCGCCCTATACGGTGAGCCGTCTGGCGGACCTCCTGGGCGTCGCTGAAGCGGCGATCGAGGCGGCGAAGGCGCACGCCGGCGCGCAGCACGACGCGGCGCTGTTCGACCTCGCGCTCCAGCTCGGGCTGCTGGCGCTTGCCATCCTGGTCGGCGGCGCGGCGGTGCTCGCGGTCAGCCGCCGCGTCATCATCCCGCTCCACAAGATCCGCGACGCGATGCTGAAGGTCGCCGGCGGCGACCTTTCGGTCGAGGTCGGCTTCGCCGACCGGCGCGACGAGATCGGCGCGCTGTCGGGCGCGCTGGCGACGTTCAAGCAGAACGCGGTCGAGAAGGCGCGCATCGAGGAAGAGCAGCGCGAGCGCCGCGCCCAGGCGGAAGGGCGCCAGCGCGCCGTCGAAACCCATATCACCGCCTTCGAGAGCCAGGTGCGCGACGCCCTCGAATCCCTCGGCGGCGCCTCGCAGCAGATGCGCACCACCTCCGAGCGCCTCGCCACCACCGCCGAGCGCAGCAGCGGCCAGGTCAAGGCCGCCCAGGGCGCCTCGCAAGAGGCCTCGAGCAATGTCGAGACCGTCGCCGCCGCCTCCGAGGAGCTCAGCGCCTCGATCGCCGAGATCAGCCGCCAGGTGAGCCGCGCCGCCACCATCGCCGGCCGCGCCGTCGAGGAGACGCGCCAGACCGACGGCACCGTGCAGGGTCTCGCCGAAACCGCCGGCCGCATCGGCGAAGTGGTCAAGCTCATCAACGACATCGCCGGACAGACCAACCTCCTGGCGCTCAACGCCACCATCGAGGCGGCGCGCGCCGGCGAAGCCGGCAAGGGCTTCGCCGTCGTCGCCAGCGAGGTCAAGTCGCTCGCCAACCAGACCGCCAAGGCGACCGAGGAAATC
>DASQSR010000443.1:0-14452 GCA_035642295.1 Allostellaceae bacterium
CCGACCTTGCCCTCGACCGGACGGGCACCCAGCCGCAGCGCACGCTCATAGGCCTGGGCGGCGTTGCGCACGCGAAAGGCGATGGCGCACACCGAGGGACCGTGAAGACGCGTGAAAGCCTGGGCGAAGCTCTCAGGCTCGCCATTGACGATGAAATTGACATCACCCTGGCGATAGAGCGTGACCCGCTTCGAACGGTGGCGCGCCACCGCGGCGAAGCCGAGGCGCTCGAACAGAAGGCCCAGGGCGTCGGGGTCGGGCGCCGTGTACTCGACGAACTCGAATCCGTCGGTGCCCATCGGGTTGTCCCACAACCCTACAGCGCCCGTGGCGCCAAGCTCTTGATGTTGCACGCTCATATCGCCCTCCATGCGGGCAAAGCCCAGCCTTGACGGCAACGGATAGGCGAGGCAGAATTAGTTTTCCAATGAAATCAATTCCTGCCGGCCCGATCCCGTCGGTCGAAGAGGTCCCCGCTCTCGACCTCGAACGCTACCTGCCCTTCCGTCTCTCCGTCCTTGCCAACCGGGTGACGCGAGCGGTGGCGCGCGTCTATTCCCGGAACTTTCGCCTGTCGGCGCCGGAATGGCGCACCATGGCGGTGCTCGGCCGCTACGGCGCCATGACCGCGAACAGTGTGGTCGAACATACCGCGATGGACAAGGTGCGTGTCAGCCGCGCCGTCGCCCGGCTCCTGGCCCGCGGCCGCGCGACGCGGCGCACCGATCCCGAGGATCGCCGGCGCGCCATCCTCGACCTCACGCCCGAGGGCCGCGCCGTCTATGCCCAGGTGGTGCCGCTGGTGCTGGCGATCGAGCGCGAGCTGCTCGGCGATCTCAGCGCCGAAGAGCGCGGCGCGCTCGACCAGATCCTGCACAAGCTCGAGCGGCGCACCGCCGCCGATCTCGGCGACGAGGGCGACGGCGACGGCGCCGAATATTGAGCCCGCGGCCGCCCGCCGGCAGCGAATGGCGCGCTTGCCCCCTCTCCCGTCCATGCTATAAGGCGGCTCGAGCCAAAAGCGGAGTGGAGGCGTGGCCGCAGCGACGATTCTCGTCCTCAATGGGCCCAACTTGAACCTGCTGGGCGTGCGCGAGCCGGAAACCTATGGCCGGGACACGCTGGCCGACGTCGAGGAAGCCTGTCTCGAGCGTGCCGCCGAGCTCGACCTTGCCGTCGATTTCCGCCAGTCGAACCACGAGGGCCAGCTCGTCGATTGGATCCAGGAAGCGCGCGAGGCCGCCGACGGAATCGTGCTCAATCCTGGCGCCTATACCCACACCTCGATCGCCATCCTCGACGCTCTACGCGCCGCGGACCTGCCGGTCATCGAGGTTCACCTCTCCAACATCCATCGCCGCGAGAGCTATCGCCGGCGCTCCTACGTGAGCGAAGCGGCGCAAGGGATCATCTGCGGCTTCGGCGCACATGGCTATCTGCTGGCGCTCGAGGCGATGGCGCAGCTCATCAAGCGCGACTGACGGAGTTCAAGAGGGCATGGGGAGTTCGCGGGACTGGACGGTGGACGGCGATCTCGTCCGCACGCTGGCGGCGCTGCTGGAGGAGACCGGCCTCACCGAGATCGAATACGCCATGGGAGAGCGGCGCATCCGCGTCTCCCGCGGCACCGCCGCGGCACCGGCGGTGACCGTGGCGATGCCAGCGCCCTCCGCTGCTGCGGCGCCGCCGCCGGCACCGGTGGAAGCGCCGGGCACGGTGAAGGCGCCGATGGTCGGCACCGCCTATCTCTCGCCTCAGCCCGACGCCGCGCCCTTCGTCAAGCTCGGCGACAGCGTACGCCAGGGGCAGACGCTGCTGATCATCGAGGCGATGAAGGTGATGAACCAGATCCCGGCGCCGCGCGCCGGCAGGGTCGCGCGCATCCTCGTCGCCGACGGCGCGCCCGTCGAATACGGCCAGCCGCTCCTCGTGCTGGAATAAGCGGCGGCATGTTCGAAAAGGTGCTCATCGCCAACCGCGGCGAGATCGCGCTGCGCATCCATCGCGCCTGCCGCGAGATGGGCATCCGCACGGTGGCCGTGCATTCGACCGCAGACGACAACGCCATGCATGTGCGGCTCGCCGACGAGAGCGTCTGCATCGGCCCGCCGCCGGCGCGCGACAGCTATCTCAATATCCCGGCGATCCTGTCAGCGGCGGCGATCACCGGCGTCGATGCGATCCATCCCGGCCTCGGCTTCCTTGCCGAGAACGCCGATTTTGCCGGCATGGTGGAGGAGCACGGCTTCACCTTCATCGGTCCCACGGCCGAGCATATCCGCCTCATGGGCGACAAGGTGGCGGCCAAGCGCGCCGCGGTGGAGCTCGGAATTCCGGTGGTGCCGGGGTCGGAGGGCGGCGTCGCCGACATCGCGGCAGCGGCGGATTGGGCGGCGCGGATCGGCTATCCCGTGCTGGTCAAGGCGGCCGGCGGCGGCGGCGGGCGCGGCATGCGCGTCGCGCGCGATCTCGACGCGCTCAAAAGCGCGGTTCCGGCGGCGCAGGCCGAAGCCAAGGCCTTTTTCGGAAATGGCGAGGTCTATCTCGAGCGCTACCTGGCGCGGCCGCGGCACATCGAAGTGCAGATCCTGGCGGACGGCCAGGGCGGCGTCATCCACCTCGGCGAGCGCGACTGCTCGCTGCAGCGCAAGCACCAGAAGATCCTTGAGGAGACGCCATCCCCGGCGCTCAATGACGAAGAGCGCGAGCGACTTCTCGGCACCGCGACCGGCGCCATACGCAAGCTCGGCTACAAGAGCGCCGGCACGATCGAATTCCTCTACCAGGACGGCGAGTTCTTCTTCATCGAGATGAACACGCGGCTTCAGGTCGAGCACCCGATCTCGGAGATGGTGAGCGGCATCGACATCGTGCGCGAGCAGATTCGCATCGCCGCCGGTGCGCCGCTGGGCTACCGCCAGACCGAGGTGAAACTCGCGGGCCACGCCATCGAGTGCCGGATTAACGCCGAGAATCCCGAAACCTTCGCGCCGTCGCCGGGCTGCATCACCAGCTACCACGTTCCGGGAGGGCTCGGCGTGCGCGTCGACAGCGCGCTCTATCAGGGCTACACGGTCCCGCCCAATTACGACAGCCTCATCGCCAAGCTCGTCGTCCACGGCACATCGCGCAACGAATGCCTGATGCGACTGCGCCGCGCGCTCGAGGAATACGTCATCGCCGGCATCGAGACGACGATCCCGCTGCATCAGCGCCTGGTCGCCGCCGCGGAGTTCATCGACGGCGCCTACGACATCCATTGGCTCGAGCGCTTCCTCGCGCGCGACTGACAGGGCGGCGCCGCCTCGGTGGAATTCGCCGCGGCGGTGCGGCATCATCGGCGCGATGATCGCCCTCACCCCCGAGCTGCTGCTGCGCGCCTATGCCGCCGGCATCTTTCCGATGGCCGAGGACGCCGAGGACCGCGAGGTCTTCTGGGTCGATCCCGAGCAGCGCGGCGTGCTGCCGCTCGACGGTTTCCATCTGCCGCGGCGGTTGCGGCGCACGCTGCGGCATGAGCTGTTCGACGTGCGATGCGACAGCGCCTTCGGCGAGGTGGTGCGCGGCTGCGCCGAGCCGCGGCCCGAGCGGCCGAAGACCTGGATCAACGATGAGATCGTGCGGCTCTATAGCGAACTCTTCGCGCTGGGCTATGCGCACAGCGTCGAGTGCTGGCATGACGGCGCGCTTGTCGGTGGGCTCTACGGCGTGGCGCTGGGCGGCGCTTTCTTCGGCGAGAGCATGTTCAGCCGCGTCAGCGAGGCGAGCAAGGTAGCGCTGGCGCAGCTCGTGGCGCGGCTGAGGAGTGGCGGCTTCCGTCTGCTCGACACGCAGTTCGTCACCACCCATCTCGAGCGCTTCGGCGCCATCGAGATTCCCCGCCGGCAATACCACCGCGAGCTTGCCGCCGCGCTGGGGATCCAGGCCTATTTCCCGGCGGAGCCGCTGGCGGGCGCCGCGGTGCTATCGCTCTTGCAGTCGAGCACGCTGACGTCGTAGATCGGATTCTCCAGCGCCGACAGCGCCGGGCTCGAAGCGAACATCCAGCCGCTGAAGATGCGCTGAGCCATGACGGCGTTGCGCTCGTCCTGACGCAGCTCATCGATTTGCAGGAAGGCGGCGCTCTCCGGCTCTTCCTCCGGCGGGTGCTTGACGCAGGCCCGGGCGGTGATGACGAGGCGGCCGAAGCGTACCGGCTGGCCGACCGGCGCAGCGAAGGTGCTGACGCGCGCGGTGGTCTTGTCGAGGCCCTGCAGCACGGCTACGGTTTCGGCCGCGGCCGCCGGCGCCAGCATCGGCAGGGCGCACAGCGCCAGCAGCAGCGCCGCGCCCTTCACCGGCGCTCCCCGCCATAGGGGTTGACGAGACCCTCGGCGAGGCGGTGCAGCACCTCGCGGAACTGACGCTCGTCGCAGCCCATGAGCACCGCGTCTTCGAGCGCGTCCTGCGCCAGCGCCCGCAGTTCCTCGAGGTTCTCGTTCAGCACCTTGATCTTGTCGAAGCAGGAGACCGGCTCGCCCTCGGGGGTGAGCCAGGTCGGCAGATCGAGCCGGGATTTCGCTCTATCGCTCATGGCCGAGCCTCCTCCGGCTTCAGCGCGACGAAGCGCAGCCTGACATAGTCGACCGTCCAGACGCCATCCGCGCCGAGCAGCATCGGTCGCAAGCTCTCCTCCACCTCGGCTTTGACGCTAGCGCGCGTTTGCGGCGGAACGGTGGCGAGAAAGCTTTCGGCGAAGGTGTCGAGCCAGTCGGAGAGCGCGCCGGGAAGCGGCGTCGGCCGCGGTATGAGCGCGATGGAAGCCACGCGAAACCCTTGCTGCTCGAGGCGGTGGCGATACTCCCCGGGCTCGGGGAAGTACCAGGGATTCGCCGCGTCGGCGTCAACGCCGCGTCGCGCCAGCACCGCGGCAAGCGCACGGCGCACGCTCTCGACATTGCCGGCACCGCCGCATTCGGCAACGAAGCGGCCGCCCGGCTTCAGCGCGCGCCAGACGCCGGCGATCACCGCATCGGGATCGCGCATCCAATGCAGCGCGGCGTTGCTGAAGACGGCATCGAAGGCGGCGGCGAAATCGAGGCGCGCGCCGTCGGCGACCGCCGCATCGAGGCCGCGCGCGCGTGCCGCCGCCACCTGCTCGGGACTGGCGTCGACGGCGGTAACGCGGGCGCGCGCGGCGATCTTCTCCGTGAGCGCGCCGTCGCCGCAGCCGAGATCGAGAATGCGCTCGCCGGGCCGCGGCGCCAGCAGCTCCACCAGCGGCTCACCGAGCGCGGCGACAAAGGCGGCATTGCGCCGATAGCGCGCAGGGTCCCAGTGCTGCTCGATGACCTGGCGGCCGGGGCGAGCCGCGCTACTTGGCCGGGGGGATTTGGTTGGCCGGGGGGGTTTGACCATTCTGCTTCGGCTGCTGGCCGCCGCCCTGCTGCCCTCCGCTCTGCTGCCCATAGATGTACTGCCCGATCAGCGATTCCAGGTTCATCGGGGGCGTCGTGTGCTCGAGCGTGCCGCCCGCCTTGATGTAGGTGTCCTCGGTGCCTGGCACAATCGAGACATACTGGTCGCCGAGCAGACTGCTCGAGGTGATGGTGGCGATGGAATCCACGGGAATCTTGATCGCCGGATCGATGCTCATTTTCACGATGGCGACGTAATCCGTGGGGTCGAGCGTCTGCGAGATGATGCTGCCGACCTTGATGCCGCTGATGCGAACGTCGCCGCCGTCGCGCAGGCCCCCGACCCGATCGAAATCGGCAGTGATGTCATAGCCGGAAATGGCGCGCACCTGGCTGGTCGTGTAGGCGAAGAACAAGAACACGGCGGCGACCACCAGCACCACGGCACCCATCACGGTTTCGACGGCGTTGCGGCTCATCCCCTCTCGTCTCCCTCGACGCTCTTTGTGGTTGCAGTGTCATTCCGGCTGCCAGGGCTCGTAATCGCCCGTCGACCGGGCGCGGTGCCCCCCGCGCAGCACCGATCCCGGTGGCCGATAAGCATCGGGCGTACCGGTCAGATTGGGCACATAGTCCTTCTGCCAAGGGTAGTGCTTCTTGCCGGCATCCTTCGGCACCTGATCGAAGGTGTGATGCAGCCAGCCATGCCATTCGGGTGGCACGCGCGATGCCTCGGGCTCGCCGTTATAGACCACCCAACGGCGCTCCCGGCTCTCGCGTCCGGCGCCGCCCTGCAGCTTGCGCCTTGTCTTTTCGCGGTAATAGCGATTGCCGAAGGCATCGACGCCGACCAGCTCGCCGCGCAGCCATGTGAAAAGCTTCGTGCCCAGTGTGGCGCCCATCGAGGATCGTCCGATCGGTTGCGGTGAATTCGCGGCTCGACCGCCGCGGTTCCTGAAAAAACCGGCGCCGACTATGGCACCTGACATGCGGGCCGTCCAGCAAGCCGCCCCTCATCCGCGCCGCCGAGGTCATGGAGGCCTCCTCGCGCTCATAGGTCGGCAGCGTCGCGCCGACGACTCCTAGGACTCGATGAGGGCGGCCAATCACTCTACATCTTGTGGGCGATATTGGCCGTGACCACAAAATGTGTTGCCAGGCGGGCATGCTTGGCTATATCTTGATCTTCCGAGTCGGCGATGACGCTAGATGTAGCGCCGATCGGGGGATGTCGGCAAGAAACTTTGTAGGGTAGGTGGGGAATGCGGATCGAGCGGCGATTCACCAGAGAGGGACAGGATCCTTACTCCGGGATCGCGTTTCGGCTGGCGACCAGCGAAATCCGCAATCCGGATGGCTCGCGCGTGTTCCATCTGCCGGATATCGAGGTTCCCGCTGCGTGGAGCCAAGTCGCTTGCGACATCCTGGCACAAAAATATTTCCGCAAGGCGGGCGTCCCCGCCAAGCTGACCGCAGTGCCGGAGCCCGGCGTTCCCGAGTGGCTCTGGCGGCAGATGGCTGACGAAGCGGCCTTGCAGGCGTTGCCGGCGAAGGAGCGCTACGGCTCGGAGAACAGCGCCAAGCAGGTGTTCGACCGGCTCGCCGGAACCTGGGCCTATTGGGGCTGGAAGGGCGGATATTTCGACAGCGAGGCGGACGCCCGCGCCTATTGCGACGAGGTGCGCTACATGCTGTGCCGCCAGATGGCGGCGCCGAACTCGCCGCAGTGGTTCAACACCGGCCTCTTCTGGGCCTATGGCATCGATGGGCCGGCCCAGGGTCACTATTACGTCGATTACAAGACCGGGGAGCTCGTCGCCTCCAACAGCGCCTACGAGCACCCGCAGCCGCATGCCTGCTTCATCCAATCGGTGGCCGACGACCTCGTCAACGAGGGCGGCATCATGGATCTCTGGGTGCGCGAGGCTCGGCTCTTCAAATACGGCTCGGGCACCGGCTCGAACTTCTCCAAGCTTCGCGGCGAGAACGAGAAGCTGTCGGGCGGCGGGCGCTCCTCGGGGCTGATGAGCTTCCTCAAGATCGGCGACCGCGCGGCCGGCGCCATCAAGTCCGGCGGCACGACGCGTCGCGCCGCCAAAATGGTGACGGTCGACATCGACCATCCCGACATCGAGGCCTATATCCAGTGGAAGGTCGTCGAGGAGCAGAAGGTCGCCGCGCTGGTCGCCGGCTCGAAGCTGACGGAGAAGCATCTCAACCGCGTCATCGCCGCCTGCGGCGAGGGCGAGATCGAGCCTGAAGGGCGCTTCGACCCGGCGCGCAATCCGCAGCTGAAGCGCGAGATCAAGGCGGCGCGGCGAGCGATGATCCCCGAGAGCTACATTCAGCGCGCCATCCAGTTCGCGCAGCAGGGCTATACCGGCATCGATTTCCGCACCTACGACACGGACTGGGACAGCGAGGCTTATCTCACCGTCTCCGGCCAGAACTCGAACAACTCGGTGCGCGTCACCAACGACTTCCTCGCCAAGGTCGAGAGCGACGGCGAGTGGGACCTCAATCGCCGCACCGACGGCAAGGTGCATAAGACGCTGAAGGCGCGCGAGCTGTGGGAGAAGATCGCCTACGCCGCCTGGGCCAGCGCCGATCCCGGCCTCCAATACGACACCACGATCAACGAGTGGCACACCTGCCCCGAGAGCGGCCGAATCAATGCGTCGAACCCGTGCTCGGAGTACATGTTCCTCGACGACACCGCGTGCAATCTCGCCTCGCTCAACCTGATGGCGTTCCGCGGCGAGGACGGCGAGTTCGACACCGCGGCCTTCACGCATGCGACGCGGCTCTGGACGGTGACGCTCGAGATCTCGGTGCTGATGGCGCAGTTCCCGTCGCGCGAGATCGCTCGCCTCTCCTATGAGTTCCGCACCCTCGGCCTCGGCTACGCCAATATCGGCGGCCTGCTGATGGCGTCAGGACTGCCCTATGACAGCGATCAGGGTCGCGCCCTCTGCGCCGCCATCACCGCGGTGATGACCGGCACCACCTACGCCACCTCGGCGGAGATGGCGGCCGAACTCGGCGCATTCCCCGGCTTCGCCCGGAACCGCGAGGCGATGCTGCGCGTCATCCGCAACCATCGCCGTGCCGCGCATGGCGCGACGCCCGGCTATGAGGGCCTGTCGGTTCTCCCCGTGCCACTCGATGCCGAGAATTGCCCCGACCCGGCGCTGGTCGAAGCGGCGCGGCACGCCTGGGACGCGGCCCTGGCGCTGGGCGAGCTGCACGGGTACCGCAACGCACAGACGACGGTGATCGCGCCCACCGGCACCATCGGCCTGGTGATGGACTGCGATACCACCGGGATCGAGCCCGATTTCGCCCTGGTCAAGTTCAAGAAGCTCGCCGGCGGCGGCTACTTCAAGATCATCAACCGCATGGTGCCGGAAGCGCTCGCCGTGCTCGGCTACGACGCCGAGGCGGTCGAGGCGATCACCCGCTATGCCGTCGGCCACGGCACGCTCAAGGACGCACCCGGCATCAACCACGAGACACTGCGCGCGCGCGGCTTCACCGATGGGGCGATCAAGGCAGTCGAGGACGCGCTCGCTGCCGCCTTCGACATCAAATTCGCCTTCAACAAGTGGACGCTCGGCGAGGAGCTGTGCAAGGCCGCTTTCGGCTTCACCGCCGCGCAGCTCGATGATGTCGGCTTCGACATGCTGACGGCGCTCGGCTTCAGCCGGACCGAGATCGAGGCAGCCAACACCTATTGCTGCGGTGCGATGACGCTCGAAGGCGCGCCGCACCTGCAAGAGCAGCACCTCCCGGTTTTCGACTGTGCCAATCCCTGCGGCCGCATCGGCAAGCGCTATCTCTCCGTCGACAGCCACATCCGCATGATGGCGGCGGCCCAGCCCTTCATCTCCGGCGCGATTTCGAAGACCATCAACATGCCGAACGCGGCGACGGTCGAGGAGTGCAAGGACGCCTATCTCCTGTCCTGGCGCCTCGGCCTCAAGGCGAACGCGCTCTATCGCGACGGCTCGAAGCTGTCTCAACCGCTCTCCGCGGCGCTGATCGCCGAAGAAGAGGACGAGGACGCGAGCGAGCTGTTGGAGCGTCCGCCGCTCGAGCGCGTGCCGGTGATCGCCGAGCGCATCGTCGAGCGCGTGGTGGAGCGCGTCGTCTACGAGACCGAGCGCCGGCGCCTGCCGCAACGGCGCAAGGGTTACACGCAAAAGGCCATCGTCGGCGGCCACAAGGTCTATCTGCGGACCGGCGAATACGAGGACGGCAAGCTCGCCGAAGTGTTCATCGATATGCACAAGGAAGGCTCCGCCTTCCGCTCGCTGATGAACAACTTCGCCATCGCCATCTCGATCGGCCTGCAATACGGCGTGCCGCTCGAGGAGTATGTCGAGGCCTTCACCTTCACCCGCTTCGAACCGGCCGGCCTGGTCGAGGGCAATGACACCATCAAGATGGCGACATCGCTGCTCGACTACATCTTCCGCGAGCTGGCCATCTCCTATCTCGGCCGGAACGACTTGGCGCATGTTCAACCCGCCGACATCCTGCCGGACACGCTGGGCAAAGGCGTAGCGGAATCGACGCTGCCCGAGGGCGGCCGCGACCCCGATGTCGCCGCGGTCGTGAAAAAGGTGGCCTCCAACGGTTATGTCCGCAACAAGCTGACGACGCTGACGGTGCTGCAGGGCGGGGCGCGCGCGTCGGCGGCGGGCGCCGGTGGCAGCACGGCGATCACCACGGGCGCGCCGGTCAGTCAGACCGTCTCCTTCGCGACGGAGCTCAGGGCAGGCACTGCCCTCAGCCAGCCCGAGACCAGGTTCGAGCAGATTCGCGCGGCGCGCATGAAAGGCTACGAGGGTGACAGCTGCGGCGAATGCGGCAACTTCACCCTCGTGCGCAACGGGACCTGCCTCAAGTGCGACACCTGCGGCAGCACGAGCGGCTGCAGCTGATCGCGGCGTGCCACCGGCTCAAAGCCTCCCGGCCGGGGCACGGTATTGGGGCAGAAATTGGGGTGCGGCACAAGCCGCACCCCTCTTTTTTTCCGCCGCGGCAACAGGCGCGAGAAAAGCCGACGAGCAAGACAACCGGCTACCGACGACGGCCGGGCTGGTACGTGCCGTCGCGAAAAGTAGAGCGATGCGGGGGATGACTTGAGAGGGGGGCGCCTATCACTCTTTACCCTCGCCCAGTGGCGAGGGGCCACGCGCAGTTGACTGGCCGGCCGTCCCAGCGATGGCCGGTCTTTTTTTGCGTGGGCTCAACCCGACTTGCCGCCGAGCAGCGTTTGGAGCATGCGCGATGGCAGCTGCACAAGGCCCGGGGGCAGGCGGAAAAGCGCGGGATCCTGAGGCCCGATTGCCACATGGGCGAGTTCCATGCGGATCTGCATGGGCCGACCGCCATGCGCTCGACTGAGAGTGCCGTCGAGCCGCATCAGTACCCCGCGTTCGCTGAGCCAAGCGAAACCGCGGGCGCGGCTGCCATCGGCCGCCGTGTGGTCGAGGCGGTACTTGGTGGTGCGCACCCCGTCCACGGTCTCGTGCCCGACCGGCCAGCGGCGCAGGGTGGGCTCGTCGAGCTCGGCCAGCAGCGGCGGAAACGGGAAATCGACATAAGTCATGAGCATGGGGAGGAACAGGAAGCCCTACTTCGCCGCCGCGTCGAGCAGGATCACTTCGGCAATGCCCTGGATCTCCTGCTCGTCACGCTCTCGGCCGGGAATATGGAAGACCATCCCTGCGTAGGCCTTGCCATTGACCGTCACCGTCCGCTCGGCGCTGTAGGCGACGCGGGCGTCGCCAAGCAGGGTCGCCTGCGCCGTCTGCGACCACGCTACCAGCAGCCAAAGACCCGTCGTCGCCGCCACCGTCCGACGCATGCCGAAGCTCCTGCCCTCGCCCCTCGCTCCGATAGCGGTCGATTGCGGCGCTTTCGCGGCGGTAAGCCCTCGCGCTATGCTGGCGCCACCTCTACCACGTTGCGGAAAGGCGGGTCATGGCGGGACGGATCGAAGCGCGGCTCAAGGAACTGAAGCTTGAACTGCCGCAGCCGGCGGCGCCGGTCGCAAACTATGTGCCCGCGGTGCGCAGCGGCGACCTCTTGTTCGTCGCCGGGCAGATTTGCCAGTGGCAAGGCGAGCGCCGCTTTATCGGCAAGCTTGGGCGCGAGATCAGCCTCGAGCAGGGACAAGCGGCGGCTCGGCTCTGCGCGCTCAATATTCTCGCCCAGGCCAAGGCGGCGCTAGGCGGCGATCTCGACCGCATCCTGCGCTGCGTTCGTCTCGGCGCCTTCGTCAATTGCACCGAAGACTATACGCAGCAACCGCAGGTCGCGAACGGCGCTTCCGATCTGATGGTGGAAGTCCTGGGCGACAACGGCCGCCACGCCCGGGCCGCGGTCGGCGTCAATGCGCTTCCCGGTGGCGTTGCCGTCGAAGTGGACGCGGTCTTCGAGGTGCGCTGAGCGGGAGCAGGCTCGCGACATGGCCGATGGCGGTGACGGCATCACGGCGCGGGTCGTCCCGGCGCTGAGCGACATCCCGGCGGCGGAATGGGATGCCTGCGCCGGCAGCGACAATCCGTTCGTCTCGCACGCCTTCCTCGAAGCACTCGAAGCCTCGGGCTCGGCTACGGCGGAGAGCGGCTGGCTGCCGCAGCATCTGGCGCTCGAGGACCGGAACGGCAAGCTGCTGGGCGTCGTGCCGCTCTACCTCAAGAGCCATTCCTATGGTGAGTACATTTTCGATTGGGGTTGGGCCTCGGCCTATGAACGGGCCGGCGGCCGTTACTATCCGAAGCTGCAATGCGCCGTGCCGTTCACGCCGGTGACGGGACCCCGGCTGTTGTTGCGCTCAGATGCCGGGCCGGCAGCGGCCGACCTGGTGGTTGCCGCCATGCTCGAGCTGGCGCGCCGGCACAAGGTGTCTTCGCTGCATGTCACCTTTCCGACGGAGCAGGAATGGCAGCGGCTCGGCGAGGCCGGCTTCCTCCTGCGAATCGGCCGGCAGTTCCACTGGGAGAATGAGGGGTATGGCAGCTTCGACGATTTCCTCGACGCGCTGAGCTCACGCAAGCGCAAGCAGATCCGGCGCGAACGTCGCGACGCGCTGCAAGGCGGGCTCGAGATCGAGACACTGACCGGCAGCGGCATCAGAAGCGAGCACTGGGACGCGTTCTACCGCTTCTACCGCTCGACCTCGGATCGCAAGTGGGGCGAGGCCTATCTCACTCGGCGCTTCTTCGACCTGCTCGGCGAGCGCATGGCGGAACGCATCGTGCTAATCATGGCGCGCCAAGGCGGCCGCTATGTCGCGGGGGCGCTCAATCTCCTCGGCGAGGATACGCTTTACGGCCGGAACTGGGGCTGCCTCGGTGATTTCCCCTTCCTCCATTTCGAAGCCTGCTACTACCGCGCCATCGATTTCGCCATCGCCCGCGGGCTGAAGCGGGTTGAGGCGGGAGCGCAGGGCGAGCACAAGATCCAGCGCGGCTACCTGCCGAGAGCAGTCTACAGCGCGCATTGGGTTCGCGATCCCGGCTTTGCCCGCGCCGTCGCCGATTTTCTCGTGCGCGAGCGCCGTGCGCTGGAATGCGAGATGGAGCAGCTCGAGGAGACGCTGTCGCCGTTCCGGCGAGAGGCGGATTAGCGTTCGAGACAGCGGAGGCGGCCATGAACGCGCTGACGCTCACGAGGCTCGGCGACGCGCTCGGCATCGCGGCGGAGGGCGTCGATCTCAACCGACCACTGGCAGCGGAAACGCGCGATGCGTTGCGGGCGGCGTTGCTCGACGGTCTCGTCCTCTGCATCCGCGGCCAGGCGCTGGCGCCGTACGCCTTCCTCGCCGCAATGCGCGCGTTCGGCACACCGATCACCCAGGTGCGGCAAGCGGCGCGCCACCCGGACGTACCAGAGATCATGATTCTCTCGAGCGAGGACCGCGACGATGCCGGAGACGGCAAGCGGCTCGTCGTCGGCGCTCACTGGCACAGCGACGACAGCTACAAGGCGATCCCCTGCTCGCTCACCATGCTCTACGGCGTCGAGGTTCCGGCTTCGGGCGGCGACACGCAGTTCATCAACATGTATCGGGCTCATGACGATCTGCCCGGGGAAATCCGCCGACAGATCGCGCCGCTGCGCGTCATCCACAAATACGATTCGAGCCGCAAGGGAACGCGCGTGGCCGCGCTCAGGCCCGACGAGACGAAGGACGTGCCTGATGTCGTCCATCCGCTGGTACGCACCCCTCCCGACACCGCGCGGAAGGCGCTCTACCTCAATCCCAACCGCATGGAGTGCGTGGTGGGGGCTCGAGCGGCAGGCGAGCGATGCGCTCCTCGATCAGCTCGCCCGGCATGCAACACAGCCGCAATACCAGTACCGCCATCGCTGGCGCCATGGCGACGTCCTGATCTGGGACAATCGCTGCACCATGCACAAGGCCAATGCCGACTATCCGGAAGACGCCCGCCGCTTGATGCATCGCATCATCGTCGAAGGCACGGTCCCGGTTTAAACGTCGGTTCCTCGTCCACAAAAGATGAAGGCCGCGAA
Organism: Allostellaceae bacterium; assembly: GCA_035642295.1. Taxonomy (GTDB): domain Bacteria; phylum Pseudomonadota; class Alphaproteobacteria; order ATCC43930; family CGMCC-115725; genus DAHUYF01. The sequence goes on from DASQSR010000443.1 coordinate 13,947, forward strand.
GCGCGGCCTTCCCCGGCACAAAAGAAGAAGGCCGCGAAGCGCGGCCTTCCCCGGTATCGTCGCGGCGGCTCCGGCCTCAGGTCTCGACCGGCTCCAGCTCCTTCGGCATCGGTGCGCGCGGCGGCGCTTCGGCGAAGGAGAAGCTGAGCTTGTCGCCTTCGCGCGTCACCCGCACGACGCCGCCCTTGGTGAGCTTGCCGAACAGCAGCTCCTCGGCGAGCGGCTTCTTGATGTGCTCCTGAATGATGCGGGCAAGCGGCCGCGCGCCAAAGAGCTTGTCGTAGCCCTTCTGCGCCAGCCATTCGCGAGCGGCGGCGTCGAGCTCGATGGTGACGTTGCGATCGGCAAGCTGCTCCTCGAGCTGGAGGATGAACTTGTCGACGACGCGGCCGATCGTCTCTGCCGTGAGCGCCGAGAAAGAGATGACGGCATCGAGGCGGTTGCGGAATTCCGGCGTGAACAGCCGGTTGATCGCCTCCTCGTCATCCCCGGTGCGTACCCCGCCG
>DASQSR010000444.1:0-21376 GCA_035642295.1 Allostellaceae bacterium
CCGCCGGTACAATGTCCAGAATCGTGCAGCGCAGAAGGCGAGGACGAGGATCACACCGCAGGCGCCCCAAGGAACTGCTGCGCCCGGCTGATTGAGGGTCCACCGCACGGTCTCGCCGAAGAGCAGGATCATTGCGAGCGAGCCTACGAAGAATGCCAAGTAGGCTCGGCGCGAATAGTACGCCTCGGGCGCCACGATCGCGGGCCCGGTCCATCGGCTCCGCGGCACGCGCTTGGCGTGGCGCAGCACGACAAGGGGCGCGACATAGCCGAGCACCAGGAAGCCAAGGGTGAGGGCCCAGAAGGTCCAGCTGCGGAAGTCGCGGATGACCGCCGCAGCGATGATAACCGCAGGGAGGCTAAGCCGCCTGTAGAAGAGCTGAACCGCGACCAGCCGGTCGCGGGTCGGCGCGTCCACCTGGTAGACGACCGGCGGCAGATACCCGAAGGGCCGGACGAGGAAGGTGCCGTCCGCTTGCGACAGCGCCTGCCGCAGCAGCCAGTCCCGCCGCCGCGATCCCGTCTGAATGTGCTCCGCCATGACTGCCGTCCTCCCGCCAGTTACCGCCGTGTCCTCGCAAACGGATGCGTGCTCGACAGCCCGCCATCGACCGCGATCGCCTGGCCGTTGACATAGGAGGCGTCGTCGCTGGCGAGGAAGAGGGCCATGGCGGCGATCTCCTCCGGCTGGCCCGGACGCTGCAGCGGGTTGAGCTGGCCGATCTTGTCTTCGGTGCCGTGCTCCTTGGCGCGCTCGAAGATCGGCCGGGTCATGCCGGTCTCGATGAGCCCGGGACAGATGGCATTGACCCGGACGCCGGTACCGGTGAGCGTGTTGGCCGCGGTCTGTACCAGGCTGATCACCCCGGCCTTGCTGGCGCTGTAGGGATGGCCGCCGGCATTGGCCCGGAGCCCCGCCACCGAGGCGGTGCAGATGATCGCCCCCTTGCCTTGCTTCACCATCACCGGGGCGCCGTGGCGGATGGCGAGGAAGGGGCCGATGAGGTTGACGCGCAGGATCTCCCGCCACAGCTCGACCGACTGCTCGAACAGCGGCACGAGGCCGCCGCTGATGCCGGCATTGGCGAAGATCACGTCGATCCCGCCCAGCTCCTTCACCGCCTTCTGGATGAAGCCCTGGACATCGGCCTCGGCCCCGGCATCGGCGTTGACGGCAATCACCTTGCCGCCCGCCGCCTTGATCTCCGCCGCGGTCTCCTCGATCGCCGGCGGCGTCTTGTCGATCGCCATCACCGCCGCGCCTTCGGCGACGAAGAGCTTGGCGCTGGCGCGGCCGATGCCGCTCCCCGCCCCGGTGACGATCACCCGCTTGCCCTGAAGCCGTCCCATGACCCCCGCGCTCCCCTCGCTGTTGTCCGCCCCGCCGATGGTGCGGGCGCTGGCGCCCGAAGGCAATTTATCCGTGGCGCCCCGCGCCCCTGCCGCTTCCTTGGCGCCGCCTGATCGGAAATAATCGCGCGATTGCTGGCGGCGGCGGATGGCGACACACCCATGATTAGAGTGACCCCGCGAATCGCCCTCGACGAGCGCGAGATCGAGGAAAGCTATATCCGCGCCGGCGGGCCCGGCGGCCAGAACGTCAACAAGGTCGCGACCGCGGTGCAGCTCCGCTTCGCCGCCGCCGCTTCGCCGGCGCTCGATGAAGGCGTGCGGCGCCGCCTCACGACCTTGGCCGGCCGGCGCATGACACGCGACGGCGTTCTCGTCATCACCGCCGAGCGGCACCGCACGCGCGAGCGCAACCGCGCCGACGCGCTGGCGCGGCTCCTCGACCTCATCCGCCGCGCTGCTGTGGTCCCGAAGCCGCGCCGCGCCACCCGCCCCACCGCCGGTTCCCGCGAGCGCCGCCTTGCGACCAAAGCCGAGCGCAGCCGCACCAAACGGCTCCGCCAGGCGCGCCCCGAGCGCGATTGACGGCGCGATTGCTAACGCCGTCGCCCCGGTGTAGCAGAGGCCTCGATCTCACTGACGAGGTGTTCCATGGACACGCCGATCGCCACGCGCCGTGAGCTGCTGGTGGCGCCCCTCCTTGCCGCCTTGCCGACAATTCTGGCCGCCAGCGCTGCGGTCGCGGCACCGGATCCGAGCATGACCATCGTCAAATTGCCCGCCGAGCTGCGTTGGACGAAGCCGCCCGACTTCCCCGCCGACAGCGTCGAGAACGCGCTGCTGTGGAGCCAGCCTTCCGCGCGCGGGCTCTATTACTATCTGGTCAAATGGCATCCCGGCTATATGAGCGCGCCGCATTGGTATGAAGAGGATCGCTACTGCGTCGTGGTCTCCGGCACCTGGTGGGTGACGAGCGGTGCCAAATTCGATCCCGACAGCACCGTGCCGGCGCCGCCCGGCACCTTCGTGCGCCGCGTCGCGCGCACGCCGCATTATGATGGCGTGAAGAAAACCGGCACGGAGCCCGCCATCATCGCCATCTGCGGCATGGGCCCGATCACCTTCCACGGCGCCGAGCCCGGCACGCCCGGCTGGCGCAAGCTCTGAGCGGCGCTTGTCGGTGCGTCCGGCCGAGGAGCGAAGGCGCCGTGGCAGGGCCCTAAGGGGTCCCGTGCTATCCTCGACTGACCGCTCTTTGACATCGTGAACAGCCGTTTTCAGTCCTCAGTGGTCAGTCGTCAGTGCTTCGGTCGCGGGCCGGCCTCACTGACAACTGATGACTGAAGACTGACGACTTAAGCGGAGTGATTCACTGAATCACCCGAAAAAAAGAGTCAGCGTTGTACACCAGTGAATCACCTTGCTCCCCGGGGGAGCCGGCCCGGATTTCAGGGATCGACGCGTAGTGCGTTGAAATTCGGGCTTAATGCAGCGGCCAGAGATTGGCGACGAACTGGTCGGTCGAGGCGCTCCAGGTGTAGTGCAGCGCATGCTCGCGGCAGTGCTCGGGCGGGATCTCGAGCGCGGCGAGCGCGGCGCGGCGGAGGTCCTCGTCGAGCACGCCGGCGCCGCTGTCGCCGATGACGTCGAGCGGGCCGGGCACCGGATAGGCGGCGACCGGGAGCCCCGAGGCCAGCGCTTCGAGCAGCACCAGGCCGAAGGTATCGGTGCGGCTCGGGAAGACGAAGACGTCGGCCGAGGCGTAGAGCCGCGCCAGCTCGACGCCTTCGCGCTTGCCGAGGAAATGCGCCTCGGGATGGCGGCGCTGCAGCTCCTCGCGCATCGGCCCGTCGCCGACCACCACCTTGGAGCCCGGCAGGTCGAGCGCGAGGAAGGCCGAGAAATTCTTCTCCACCGCGACGCGGCCGACGCTGAGGAAGATCGGCCGCGGCAGTCCGTCGAAATCGCCGCGCCGGGTCGGGTCGTAGAGTTCGTGATCGACGCCGCGGGTCCAGCGGCGGAGATTGTCGAAGCCGCGCGCCGCGAGCTCGCGCCGCACCGTGTCGGTGGCGACCATCACGCCCTTCGAGGGCGCGTGGAAGCGCCGCATCAGCGCGTAGCTCCAGGAGGGCGGCACGGAAAAGCGCGCCGCGACGTATTCGGGAAAGCGGGTGTGGAAGGCGGTGGTGAAGCCGTAGCCGCGGCGCAGGCAATACCGCCGCGCGGCAAAGCCGAGCGGCCCTTCCGTGGTGATGTGGATCGCGTCCGGCTTTGAGCCCTCGATCAGCTCGGCAATGCGACTGCACGGGCGGAGCGCCAGGCGGATCTCGGGATATGTCGGGCAGGGCAGGGTGCGGAAGAGATCGGGCGTGATGCGCAGCACCCAGTGCTGGCGCCGTTCCAACTCGTTCATCAGAGCGGTCAAGGTGCGGACGACACCGTTCACCTGCGGTGTCCAGGCATCGCTGACCAGGGCGATTCTCACGGTTCTTCGGCGCCTACCGTCACCAGCTCGCGCTGCCGGCTGCCGCGCAGCATCAGCGGGTCGAGCGCGCGCATCTCGGCCCAGCGCAGGATCTCGAGCCTGCCGTCGGCATGCTCGACCAGCGCCGTGCAGCTCTCGACCCAGTCGCCGTCGTTGCAATAGAGCACGCCGTCGATGGTGCGCATCTCCGCCTGGTGGATGTGGCCGCAGACGATGCCGTCGACGCCGCGCTTCTTCGCCTCGTCGGCGATGGCGGTGGCGAAGTTGCTGACGAACTCGACGGCGTTCTTCACCCGGCCCTTGAGATAGGCGGAGAGCGACCAGTAGGGATAACCGAAGCGGCGGCGCACGACATTGAAATAGTGATTGATCTGCAGCACCGCGGTATAGGCCCAATCGCCGAGCAGCGCCAGCCAGCGGGCGTAGCGGACGACGCCGTCGAAGGCGTCGCCATGCATCACCAGGAGCTTCCTGCCGTCGGCGGTCTCGTGGATCACCTCGTCGCGCAGCCAGACGCCGCCCAGCTCCAGCTCGGTGTAGTCGCGCAGCCACTCGTCGTGGTTGCCCGGCACATAGATCACCTTGGTGCCTTTGCGCGCCTTGCGCAGCACCTTCTGGATGACGTCGTTGTGCGTCTGCGCCCAGTACCACGAGCGCCTGAGGCGCCAGCCATCGACGATGTCGCCGACGAGGTAGAGGTATTCCGACTCCGTGTAGCGCAGGAAGTCGAGCAGGAACTCCGCCTTGCAGCCGCGCGTGCCGAGGTGGATGTCGGAGATCCAGATGGTGCGGTAGTGCTGTGGGAGGGTCAGCATCGGCCGTTCGCCTTTGCGGGTTCGCGGCGGTAGCGCCAGATCTGCACCGGCAGGAAATGCGCCCAGATGCGCATCACCTCCTCGCCGCGGAGGCCGAACGCCTCGGCCGGGATCGGCGAGGCGAGGGCGTTGGTGAGCTGCACGAAGGCGCCGTCGGGTCCGAGCCGGGCAAAGCAGCCGTCGAGGATCGCGCGCTGCGCCGGCCGCGGAAACCACTTGATCGGCAGGCTCGAGACCACGGTGGCGAGCTGGTCGATGCCGGCCTTGGCGAGCAGCTGATCGACCTCGCAGGCATCGCCGCAGACGACGCGGAGCCCCGGCGTTCGCCGCGCGAGATAGGCGGCCAGATCAGGCTCGCGCTCGACGACGACGAGCCGGTCGACCGGACAGCCGGCGGCAAGGATGCCGCGCGTCACGCCGCCGGTGCCGCCGCCCAGCTCGAGCACCGCGCCGGGGCGGTCGAGACTGAGCTCGCGCGCCATCCCACGCGCCACCTTGGTGCCGCTCGGCAGCGCCGCGCCGATACCGAGCGGATTGCGCAGCCAGTGGCGGAAGAAGATCTGCCGGTCGCCCGGCGGCGGAGCACGGCGCCGGCGGCGCGCCGGCGTCTCAGAGGCTGCGGGTAATGCGTCCGGCATCGGCTACTTCGCTGGAAATGACGACATCGATCAGCCTATCGGTCGTGCGCGTCTTCTGCATCTCGGCCAAGGCCGCGCGGAAGATCTCGCCGATCCGGGCATCGGGCACGGTGACGGTGAGCGGCTTGCCGCTCGCCACGGTGCGCAAGGTCGCCGGGCCCAGGCGATTGACGGCGAGGACGGTGAGCGCCACGGGATCGATCGCCGGTGTCGGCTCGACCATCGGCGTGGCGATGGCGCGGTACCGGCCGCGGCGGCGGAGCTTGAAGCGGCGCGGCCTGGCCGCGCTGACGAGACGAGTCCACCCATGCTTTACCGCGGTACGGAGGCGGCGATCCGAGGTTAACCGTTGCATAGGCTCCTCAGGTGGGGTTGTGCTGGGCAGCTTGCTATCACGGTTTGGTGACAGTTTTTTGTCGAAGCCTTGTGGTCTTCGCGTGGCAGAGCCCGCAAATGTAGTAGAGCGTCGGAAAACAGCGTTATTTTGCGCTTTTGCGACCGGCGCGCGACGGAACGGCGCCGTCGTGCAACCGGGCATTCTGTCGCGAAATCCCCGCCGATTCGGGGGGTTAGCCGCGGCGCTTCAGGCGGTAGCGGGCGGCGAGGGTGGGGGCGCCGTCGCTCTCGACCGCGCCGCGCTCGACGAGTTCGACGAGATGGGCCAGCACCGAGCGGGCCGCGGCGCCCTTGAGGCGCGGATCGAGACCCAGATAGACGTGGTCGACGATGGCCGGGATGGCCTCATCGCCCGCGGCGAGCCGCTGCAGGATCGCTTCCGCGCGCTCCTGGCGGTGGGCGATGAAGGCGGCGACGAACGGCTTGGGCTCCAGAATCGGCGGCCCGTGTGTCGGCCAGAAGATCGCCTCGTCGCGCGCCAGCAGCTTCTCGAGCGAGCGCATATAGGCCGCCATGTCGCCGTCCGGCGGCGCGATCACGCTCGTCGACCAGCCCATGACATGATCGCCGGAGAAGAGCGCGCGCTCCTCGGCCAGCGCGAAGCACAGGTGGTTCGAGGTATGGCCGGGCGTATGGACGGCGGTGAACCGCCAGCCCGCGCCTTCCACCGTGTCGCCGTCATGCAGCCTGATGTCGGGGTGGAACGCGTGATCGCCGCCTTCCTCGGTGACGCCGCCGACGCCGCTGCGATCCTCGGCCCGGCCCGAGCCATGGGGGCCGAAGCCATAGGTCTTGGCGCCGGTCGCCTGCTTCAGCGCGGCCGCCGCCGGCGAATGATCGAGATGCGTATGCGTGATGAGGATGTGCGTGACCGTCTCGCCGGCGAGCGCCGCGAGCAGCGCCTCGACATGGGCGGCGAGATCGGGGCCGGGATCGATGACCGCGACATTTCCCTTGCCGACGATGTAGGTGCCGGTGCCCTTGAAGGTGAAGGGGCTCGGATTCTTCGCGACGACGCGGCGGATCAGCGGCGTCAGCGCGACGACCGCGCCGTACTCGACCTCAAGCTCGCGCCGGAAGGGGATGTCGACCGCCATGCCTTGCGCCATAGCCGATGGCGGCCGGGCTCACAAGCGCGGCTGCGGTGGCTGATCCCTGGTGGAAAGGGTGCCCCGCCGCCGGGGACGGCGGGGCCAGGTTGGGAACGGAAGGCGTGTGGAGGCCTTCCATCGTCTTCATAAACCGGAAGGCGCCCGCCGAGGTGTGATGGCGATCACAGCGCAAGCGCGGCAGGCGATGATCGGCACCGGCCTTGCCAGCGCTGCGCATTCGCCGATATCTTGCCGCCGGTCGTCGGGGGGAGATCGGCATGGCGGACATCGCGGTTCGCTCCGAAGTCGTAGGGATCGTGATGCGCGTCGTCGCCGCGGCGGGCGCCCCGGTGGCTGAAGGCGACGAGCTGGTGATTCTCGAGGCGATGAAGATGGAGCTGCCGGTGCTGGCGCCGTCCGGCGGGGTCGTCAGCGCTATCCTGGTCGCGGAAGGTGATCAGGTGAGTGAAGGTCAGGTGATAGTGCGGCTGGCGCGCTGACCGGGGCGGGGCGCCGCCGCGGCTTCAGCCGCAGCATCGGCTCCTCGACGAAATGCCAGGAGAGGAACGCCGCCAAGGTGGCGAGCGGCAGCGCGATGAGGAAGATCTCCCACCAGGCGGCGCGGCCGCCGCTCCAGTACATCACCGACACCTCGATCGGCCAGCCATAGATGTAGAGCCCGTAGGAGAGATCGCCGAAGCGCGTCGCCGGCAGGATGGCGAGGCGGCGGTCGAGGGCGAGATAGATCGCGAGATAGCCGCCGAAGATCGGGAACAGCTCGATGAACTGCCGCAGCGGCACGCTGAGGATCAGCCCCGCCAGCGCCGCGAGCGCGATCCTGCCGTCGAAGATGCGCCGGTCGCGCAGCGTATAGAGCAGCATGCCGCTGGCGAAGAACCCCAGCAGCCAGCCCCAGCCGCCGAGACCATCGAGGCCGTGCCAGCGCAGGCAAAGCAGCCCCAGCACCAGCAGCCCGGCCGACACCAGCGGCGTCAGCAGGCGCAGCATGCCGAGCAGCATCACCATGAGATACATCATGAACTCGTAGCGCAGCGTCCACAGCGAGCCGTTGATCTCGAGCCCGACCGGGTTGTTGACGAAGACGACGCCCGGCAGCTCGTGGATGGTGAGGTTCAGCATCGCGTTGCCGACGACATAGCCGAACACCCGGGGATGGCGCAGATAGTCGGCGAGGGGGAGGGTGGTGACCGAGGCGCCGATGACGAAGGCGGAAATGAGAAGGGCGGCAAAGAGGCCGGGAAGAATGCGCAGCACGCGCTTGGCGAGGTAGCGCAGCGGCGTTTCGGAGGTCTCGAAGCTTTGCGTGACGAGAAAGCCGCTGATGGCGAAGAAGACGAAGACGCCGACCAGGCCGAGAATGCATTGGCGATGCGTGAGCAGGATCAGCGGCTCGCGGTCCTGCGTGCCTTCGGCGATGATAAAGGAGTGCGAGAAGAGGACCGATGCCGCGGCGAGGAGACGCAGCGCGTCGAAATTGTTGTCCCGCCTCATCCCGGCGGCTTCATCGCCACCGAAAACATGACGTTGGGCAGGATTTCGCGAATGGCGCCCCTGAGGCTCGCCTCGTCATTGGCCTCTGCCATCGCCAGCGCCCGGCGCGGGTTGCGGCGCAGGATGACGGCGGTGGCCCGGCCACCCGGGCCGGAGCGGATCGTGGCGAAGACACCCGCAGGGTCGACCCGGTTCAGCGCCTTCTTGAGGGCGCTGCGGCCGCGGTCCTCGTCGAGATTGTGGGCCGGCAGCTCCTTGTCGGCATCCTCGGTTTCCGGCGGCAGCTCGGCGTCGACCGCCTCCACCGGCTGGTGGCGCGCCAGGCGCTGGAAGACAGCGCGGCCTTCTCCGGTATCGACGCGGAATTGCAGTTCCCAGGTCTCGCCGCGCGCCGCCAGCTCCGAGATCAGCGCGAAGAGATCGTCGCAGTCCGGATCGTGGCTGCAGGTAAGGAAGGCAAGCCGGCCTTCGTGCTGGATCACGCGGTCGTCGTCCTCGGCGAAACCGAGCTCGTCTAGCGCGTTGGTCAGGGCGCGCTCGGAGGCGATCAGCAGCGTGCTGACATGGAGCTTGCTGCTGTCGCTGGGGTTGTCCGCGGGGTCCATGGCAGTGGCTTACCCGCCCGGGGCGCGCAACACAAGATGGCGCCTCGGCTCGTTCTTCCCCCGAAACCATTTGGCGAAATCCGTGGCCTCGGCCGCCCCGCCGCTCGGCATGACCGCCGATTGAGCATAGCGCCCCGGCGGGCACGGGGGGTTCCGCCGCCGCGGCCTTTGCGTTAGCTATGGCGCAAACGACAAGGAACCATCATGAGCGAAGCCGGCGCCGCTGAAGCCCGGTCTTTTACCCATCGCGAGATCGTGAGCATCCTGAGCGGCATTCTGCTCGGGATGATGCTGGCCGCCCTCGATCAGAGCATCGTCGCCACGGCGCTGCCGTCGATCGCCAGCGAGCTCGGCGGCTTCGACCACCTGTCCTGGATCGTCTCGGGCTATCTCCTCACCTCGACCGCGTCGACGCCGATCTACGGCAAGCTCAGCGACCTCTATGGCCGGCGCTCGATGCTGCAAATCTCCATCCTGATCTTCGTGATCGCTTCGGTGCTCTCTGGAATGGCGCAGAGCATGCCGCAGCTCATCGCCGCGCGCTGTCTGCAAGGGCTGGGCGGCGGCGGGCTCGTCAGCATGGCGCAGGCGATCATCGCCGACGTCATCTCGCCGCGCGAGCGCGGGCGGTATCAGGCGTATCTGAGCGGGGTCTGGGCAACCGCCAGCGTCGGCGGCCCGGTGCTGGGCGGGCTCTTCGTCGACTATCTCAGCTGGCGCTGGGTGTTCTGGATCAACCTGCCGATCGGCATCGGCGCCTTCGTCCTGTGCCGCCGCGCCCTGGCGGCGCTGGTGACCCGGCGCGCGCGGCGGCGCATCGACTATCTCGGCGCGCTGCTGCTCACCGTGACCGTGACCGATCTGCTGCTGATCTTCACCTGGGGCGGCACGATCTATAGCTGGACCTCGCGGCCGGTGCTGACGCTGATCCTCCTGGCGCCGCCCTTGCTCATCGCCTGCGCCCTCCAGGAGCTGCGCGCCCCCGAGCCGATGCTGCCGCTCCGCCTCTTCGTCAATCCGGTGGTCAGCTCCGCCAATGTCGCGAGCTTCATCGTCTCCATGGCGATGTTCGGCGGGATCGTGTTGCTGCCGGTCTTCCTTCAGCTCGTCTCCGGCGTCGGCGCCGGAGATTCGGGATTGCTGCTGATCCCGCTCATGGGCGGCACCGTGGTCGGCGCCTACGCCACCGGCCAGTTCATGCGCGCCAGCGGGCGCTACAAGCTCTATCCCCTCGTCGGGCTCACCGCCGGAGCCTTCGCCTTCGCGCTGATGGCGACGATGGGCACCGCGACGTCGCCAGCGACCGCGATGGTCTACATGGGCATTCTCGGCATCGGCATCGGCTCGTCCATGCCGGTGATGCTGGTCGCGGTTCAGAACGCGACCGAGGCGCGCGACATCGGCGTCGCCACGGCGACCGTCGCCTTCTTCCGCTCGCTCGGCGGCTCTTTCGGCGCAGCGATCCTGTGGTCGGCCTTGCTCGCGGCGCTCGCCCGCCACTTCGCCGGCGCCGCCAGCCTTGCGGTGCTGCAGGGCGGTCCCGACGCGGCGGCGCAGCTCACCCCGCAGCAGCATGCGCTGCTGATCCCGGCGCTGACGCAGGCCTTCCACCTCGTTTTCGCCATCTGCGCCGTGATCATGGCCGCGAGCGTGGCCGCGACCCTGTTTCTGCCGGAGCTGCCGCTGCGCACGACGCCGGCGCACAGCAGCGTCGGAGAGCACTAGGCGAGAAGCGCGGCTACGTCATCCGGTCGAGGACGCGCCGCGTGTGGCGGGCGATCATCAGGTTCTCGTCGGTCGGGATCATCCAGGCCGAAACCGTCGAGCCGATCGCCGAGAGGCGCGGGCCGCCTTTGGCATTGGCATCCTCGTCGAGCACGACGCCGAGCCAGCGGGCGTTCGTGCAGACGCGCGAGCGTATCTCGGCCGCGTGCTCGCCGATTCCCGCGGTGAAGACGAGGGCGTCGAGCCCGCCCAGTGCCGCGGCGAGCGAGCCCAGCTCCCGCCCGATGCGATAGACGAAGAGATCGACCGCTTCCCTGGCTGCCGGCAGGTCGCTGGCGAGCAGCGTGCGCATGTCGCTGGAGAGGCCGGAGACGCCGAGGAGGCCCGACCGCTCATAGATGAGGCGCTCGACCGCTTTGACGCTCATGCCTTCATGCTCGAGCAGATAAAGGATGACGCCGGGATCGAGGGCGCCCGTCCGTGTTCCCATCATCAGCCCGTCGACCGCGGTGAAGCCCATGGTGGTGGCGATGCTGCGGCCGTTGTCGAGCGCGCACATGCTGGCGCCGTTGCCGAGATGGGCAACGACAACCTTGCCCGCGGCGATTTCCGGCGCGATCCGCGGCAGCATCGAGGCGATGTACTCATAGGAAAGACCGTGGAAGCCGTAGCGTCGCACGCCCTTGGCGGTGATCTCGCGCGGCAAGGCGAATTCCTGCGCGAGCGGTGGCTGGGTGCAGTGGAAGGCGGTGTCGAAGCAGGCGACCTGCGGCACCTGAGGCGCCTCTGCGGCGATGGCGCGGATGACGGCAAGCTGATGCGGCTCGTGCAGTGGGGCGAGCGGTATCAGCCCTTCCAGCGTGGCGATCACGCGATCGTCGATCAGCACCGGCCGCGAAAAGGTGGTGCCCCCATGGACGATGCGGTGCCCCACGCCGTCGAAGCCGTCCTCGCCCAGGCCATGATCGGCGAACCAGCGGTGGATCGCGGCGGTGGCGGCGGCATGGCCGTCCTCGCTCAGCGCCGCGTCGCCGGTCCTCCGCCCTTGCGCGGCGAACACCTCGAGGTGCGGTGCCGTGCCGATGCCTTCGACCTGACCATGGGCGCCGGCCGAGACGCTCCGGTCGGCGGCGGTCTCGAACACCGAGAACTTGATGCTCGAGGAGCCGGCATTCATGACGAGGATCGCCCCCTCCATACCGTCACTCCGCGAGCTTGCCGATCTCGGCCGCCGCGATGCGACGCGCATGGGCGTAGAGCGCGGCGACGGCGCAGCTCGCCATTCGCGTCCTGACGCCGTCGGCGCGGCTCGTCAGGATGATCGGCACCCGGGCGCCGAGGACGATGCCGGCCGCATCGGCATTGGCCAGGAAGCTCAGTTCTTTTGCCAGCATGTTGCCGGCTTCGAGATCAGGGACGAGCAGGATGTCGGCGTCGCCGGCGACCGCGGAGCTGATATGCTTGATCGCCGCCGCGTCCCGGCTGATCGCATTGTCGAGCGCGAGCGGCCCTTCGAGGACGCCGCCGGTGATCTGGCCGCGCTCCGCCATCTTGCACAATGCTGCGGCATCGATCGTCGACGGGATTTTCGACGTGATCGTCTCGACCGCCGAGAGGATCGCGACCTTGGGCCGGGCGACGCCCAGCGCCTGGGCCAGCTCGATCGCGTTCTGCACGATATCGACTTTGTCTTCCAGCGTCGGAAATATATTGACCGCGGCGTCGGTGATGAAGAGCGGCTTCGGATAGGTGGGAACGTCCATGATGAAGACATGGCTGATGCGCCGGGCGGTGCGGATTCCCGTCTCCTTTTGCACCGCCGCGGCCATCAGCTCGTCGGTATGAAGGCTCCCCTTCATCAGGGCGTCCGCTTCGCCGAGGCGGACGATCTCAACCGCCTTCTCGGCGGCGGCATGGCTGTGCGGCACATCGACCAGCGTCGCGCGGGCGAGGTCGAGGTGAAGCGAAGCGGCGAGCGCGCGCACCCGCGCTTCGGGGCCGACCAGGATCGGCTTGATGATCTTCGCCTCGGCGGCGTCGAGCGCGCCCGCCAGCGAGGTCTCGTCGCAGGGATGGGCGACCGCGGTCCGCACCGGCGCGAGCGCGTGGCAGCGGTAGATCAGCGCCTCGTACTTGTCGTGGCTCCGCGCTTCGGGCATTCGGCCAACTCCTCGGCGAGACGTCTCAAGGCGAGGCGTCAAGGAACGCCGGCGATCATCTTCGCTGGCCGGGCGATCGTCTTTGATCGAGATCAAGAAGGCAAGGTCGGTGCCCCTGAGCGCGGGGCGCCGGCCATGGTCGCGGTGGGCTCGTCGGGGCACACGCGCCGCGGGCGCGGCGCAGAACGGCATGTCGAGGGCTGAACAGGCGATGCCCGGTTGGCGGCTTCAGGCGTGAAAAGCCGCTCGCCGCGCCTCGGCAGTCTCGCCGAAGACGCGGCCAAGCGCCCGCGGGGCGGGCGCCGCCGCCAAGCCGGCCCCTTGCCTTAGGCGAAGAGGCGGCGCAGCCGGTGCAACGGCTTCAACGGGCCTGCGAGCCAGGTGCCCGACACGGCCGATGCCGGCGCTGGCGCGCGCGTCATCACGCCGTTGACGATGTTATCGCGCGCCTGATCGAGCACCCGCAGCACCAGGCCGTGGGTGGTCAACGGGTGGTCGTTGAACATCTCGATCCGCAGGTAATCGCGGCCGGTCACCTGCTTGATCGCCAGCAGGATGGGCTCCTTCAAGGCGATGGTCGCATCCGCGGCCATCATCGCCCCGAGGATGCAGCGCCGTCCGTCATAGGACCGCAGCTGCTGTTTGCACCAGCGATCCTCCCGGGCCAGCAGATCGATGACTTTGTCCATCTTGTCCAGGGCCTCGATGCGGCCCTCGTAGCCGGTACCGTCGAAAGGCATTGCTCGTTCCTCACTGAACCTTGCGACCTCCGGCGTCGCCAAGGCGCCGGACGCTACAGGACCAACGGATGGGCAGGGACAAAGTTCGCGGCCATGCGCTCGGGAACGAAGATTTGCCACAACTTCAAGATGCGCAGCCGCCGCGGCGGCGGCCTCACAGCTCGATCTGGCCGCCGAGCTCGATGACCCGGTTGGTGGGGATGCGGAAGAACTCGGTGGCGTCGAGCATCGTATTGGAAAGGAAGATGAAAAGCCGCTTGCGCCAGAGCCACAGGCGAGCGCGCTTGCCGGGCACAAGCTTCTCCCGGCCGACAAAGAAGGAAGTTTCGAGCAGGTTGAAATGGAATTGCATGGCGCGGCATTGCGCCAGCGCCCGCGGGATGTTGGGCTGATCGATGAAGCCGTAATGCAGGGTGATGGTGTGGATGTTCTGGTCGAGATGCCGGATGGAGAGCCGCTGGTCGTCGGCGACATAGGGTATGTCTTCGGTCTGCACCGTCATCAGCACCACCCGCTCGTGCAGCACCTTGTTGTGCTTGAGGTTATGCAGCAACGCATTGGGCACGACGGTGATGTTGCCGGTCATGAACACCGACGTGCCGGGGACCCGCGGCGGTCGCCCGGGACGCAGGGTGGCGATGAAGGTCTCGAGCGGCAGGGCGTCGCGCTCGCGCTCGCGCTGGAGCACCCGCCGGCCGGAGCGCCACGTCGTCATCAGGGTATAGACCGCGGCGGCGACAACGAGCGGGAACCAGCCACCTTCCTCGATCTTGAGCATGTTGGCGGCGAAGAAGGCGAGGTCGACGGTGAGGAAGAAGCCGAAGAGCAGCGCCGCGACGCCGGGGTTCCAGCGCCGGACGCCGTACATATAGACGAGGGCGAGAACGGTGGTGATGCTCATCGTGCCGGTCACGGCAATGCCGTAGGCGGCGCCCAGATTGTCGGACGTGCGGAAGCCGAGGACCAGCCCCGCGACGGCGATCAGCAGCAGGAAATTGATCCTCGGCACGTAGATCTGGCCGATTTCCTGCTCGGAGGTGTGGCGGATCTCGAGCCGCGGCAGGTAGCCGAGCTGTACCGCCTGCCGCGTCATCGAGAAGGCCCCTGAAATCACCGCCTGCGAGGCAATGATGGTCGCTGCCGAGGCGAGAATGACCAGGGGATAGACCGCCCATGGCGGGGCGAGCCGGTAGAACGGGTTCTCGAGAATGCGCTCCACCGCGGCGGGGCTGTGCGCCGAAAGGAGAAGCGCCCCCTGCCCGAAATAGCACAGCAGCAGGGAAGGGAAGACGAAATAGAGCCACGCGCGACGGATTGGTGCTGCGCCGAAATGCCCCATATCGGCATAGAGCGCTTCGGCGCCGGTCACGGCGAGGACGACGGCGCCGAGCAGAACGAAGCCGCGGGGCGGGTCGACGACAAAGAAGCTCAAGCCATAGAGCGGGTTGAGCGCGAAGAGAATGCGCGGGTGGCCGACGATCGCGGCGCCGCCAAGCACCGCGATGACGATGAACCAGATTGCGGTCACGGGGCCGAAGAATTCACCGACGCGCGCCGTTCCGCTGCGCTGCAGCAGAAAGAGGCCGCCCAGCAGCACGAGCGTGATCGGCAGGATGTAGGGCTCGAAGAGCGGTGTTGCCACCTTGAGGCCTTCCACCGCCGACAGCACGGAGATCGCCGGTGTGATGACGCCATCGCCATAGAACAGAGCGGCGCCGACGAGGCCGGCGGCGAGGATCCAGCCATAGGCGTGGGAGCCGCGCCTCGTGGCGCGCAGGGCCAGCGCCGTCAGCGCCAGGATGCCGCCCTCGCCGCGGTTGTCCGCCCGCATGATGACGATGACGTATTTGAGCGTGACGGTGATGAAGAGCCCCCAGGCGATCAGCGAGAGAATGCCGAGCACCGAGCTCTCGGTCACGCTATGGGCATCTTCGAAGCATTGCTTGACCGTGTAGAGCGGCGAAGTGCCGATGTCGCCATAGACCACCCCAAGGGCGCCGATGACCAGACCCTGGCGCATCTTCTCCGATGCGGACGGGCTGCCGTTCACTGAGGTATGCGCCATGACTCCGTCAATCCGCCGTGGCGGAGGAGGCCGCCGGGCCGAAGGGGCCGAACATTAGGGCCTATGGTCGAGGAACGCCATACCCTGAGAAAGCATCGCGCTCGCCAGCGGGAGCGGCGGCAAATATCATTGCCGCCGACGGGCTCCTTCCCCTATGAGGCTGCAATGCTCATTGCCCAGATCACCGATTTCCACATCAAGGCGCGGGGCAAGGTCGCCTATCGCGTCGTCGACACCGCCGCCTGCCTCAAGGCCGCGGTCGAGGCAGTGGCCGGCCTTGATCCCGCCCCCGACATCGTCGTCGGCACCGGCGACCTCACCGATTTCGGCCGTCCCGAGGAATATGCGCTGCTGCGCGAGCTGCTGGCGCCGCTGGGGCGGCCGGTCTTTCTGGTGCCCGGCAACCACGACGAGCGCGAGGCGATGCGGAACGCTTTTCGCGGCGACGGCTACCTGCCCCGATCGGGCTTTCTCCAGTACACGGTCGAGGACTACCCGATCCGCCTCGTCGCGCTGGACACGGTGATCCCGGGAGAGTCCGGCGGGCGTCTGTGCGATGAACGGTTGCAATGGCTCGATCGGACGCTGGCCGCAGCGCCGGAGCGGCCGACGATGATCATCATGCATCATCCCCCCTTCGCCACCGGGATTGCTCACATGGACCGCATCGGCCTTGAGGGTGCCGAGCCCTTTGCCGCGGTGGTGGCCCGCCATCCCCAGGTGGAGCGTGTGCTCTGCGGCCATCTCCACCGCTCGATCCAGGCGCGCTTCGGTCGCAACGCCATCGCCAGCACGGCGCCGAGCACGGCGCATCAGGTGGCGCTCGACCTTACCCCCGATGGCGCTCCCGGCTTCGTCCTCGAGCCGCCCGGCTATCAGCTCCATCTTTGGCGGCCCGACAACGGCATCATCAGCCATACCGCGGTCATCGGCCGCTATGCCGGGCCCTATCCGTTCCGGGAGAATGATGCGCTGATTGACGAGTAAGGAGACCCTAGCCGGCTAGCGTGCTTTCCGTTTCGCCCGCGCCGTCGGCGGCGCGGCGAGTGGGTCCTCGGGCCAGGGATGCTTGGGATAGCGGCCGCGCATCTCGCCGCGCACCGCGGGGTAGCTGCCGCGCCAGAAGCCTTCGAGATCGCGCGTCACCTGCAAGGGCCGTCCCGCGGGCGACAGCAGGTGCAGCAGCAAGGGAACGCGGCCGTCGGCGATCGCCGGCGTCTGGCGCGCCCCGAACATCTCCTGCAGACGCACGGCGAGGACCGGCGTCTCGCCCGCATAGTCGATCGAAAGGCGCGAGCCGCTCGGCACCGTCACATGCGTCGGAGCGAGGCGGTCCAGCGCGCGCTGCTGCTCGAAGCTCAAGCCCGAGCGCAGCATCTCGGCGAGATCGAGCCGTTCGAGCTGGGCGCGGCGGAAGATGCCGCCGAGATAAGGGCCGAGCCAGTGCTCGAGCGCGGCGAGAAGGGCGGCGTCGGAGAGGTCCGGCCAGTCCGCGGCCTCGTCCATCCGGCGCAGGAACAAGACGCGCTGGCGCAGGCTGTCGGCCTCGCGGCTCCAGGGCAGCGCGGCGAGACCGAGCTCGCGAATGCCGTCGATCATGGCGGCGGCGACGCGCTCGGCCGGCGGGTTCGCCATCGGCTCGTCCTTCAGCACCAGCGCGAAGAGGCGCTCCTGCCGCCGCGCCAGCACCGCCTCTTGGCGGCTGTCCCAAGCAATGATCTCGCTCGTCTCGATCGCCGCGGCGAAGTCCTCCTCGATCGCCGCCCGCGTCAACGGCGCAGCGAGAAAGATGCGCGAGACCCGGCGCTCGCCATCGAGCTCGGCCGCGGCAAGGAACTCTTCCGCCGCCAAAGGGTCGGCGGGCGGCAATTCGGCGCCGCGGCCGTTCGACAAGCGGAATTGCCCGGGAGCGCCGGGACGGCGCTGGGCGATCCGGTCGGGATAGGCCTGCGCCAGCAGCCGCCCCGCGGCGTCCGGCGCCGGCGCTTCGTTCTCGCCGAGCTGCGATTGACGCTGCAGCAGCCGCGCCGCCTGACGGACGCGCTCGGCGGCGCCGCGCTCGAGGGTGAGGCCGGGCGGAAGATGCCCGGCCTCGCCCCGCCGGTGCAGCAGCTCCAGGCGCAGCCGGAGATCGGCATCGCGCTGGCCGGGCGCTGCCCTGACGATATCGCGCTCGCCCAGAAGAGCGGCGATCTCGGCGGCGAGCCGGCCTTCTCCGCGCGCCTTGGCGACGAGCACCATGTGGGCGAGGCGCGGATGAAGCCCGAGCCGCGCCATCGCGTGCCCGTGCGCGGTGATGCGCCCGGCGCGGTCGAGCGCGTCGAGCTCGCCGAGCAGCGTGCAGCCTTGGGTGAAAGCCGCCGCCGGCGGCGGGTCGAGCCAAGCGAGCAGGGTGGGGTCGGGCGTGCCCCAGCGCGCCAACTCCAGCGCCAGCGGCGCCAGATCGGCCTCGAGGATCTCGGGCGCGGTGAACGGCCGGAGCTGCGCCTGCTCGGTCTCGCTCCAGAGGCGGTAGCACGCGCCGGGCGCGAGCCGGCCGGCGCGGCCGCGGCGCTGCTCGGCCGAGGCCTGCGAGACCCGCACTGTCTCGAGCCGCGTCATGCCGGTCGCGGGATCGAAGCGCGGCACGCGTCGGAGCCCGCTATCGATCACGACGCGAATGCCCTCGATGGTGAGGCTGGTCTCGGCAATGGGCGTGGCCAGCACCAGCTTGCGCCGACCGGGCGACGCCGGACGGATCGCCGCGTCCTGCGCCGCTTGTGGCAGATCGCCATAGAGCGGTGCGACCGTGACGCCGAGCTCGCCGGTCAGCTCGCCGACGAGCCGCTCGATGCGGCGGATTTCCGCGCCCCCCGGCAGAAAGACGAGCAGGCTGCCTTCCTCCTCGGCAAGGGCGCGGCGGATCGCGGCGGCGATCGCGGCGTCCATCCGCTCCGGCGGCGGGCGACCGAGAAAGGTGAGGCGGACGGGGAAGCTCTGTCCGGCGCTGACGATGACGGGGGCATCGCCGAGGAGCTGAGCCACGCGCTCCCCCTCGAGCGTTGCCGACATGACGAGTAGCCGCAGCTCCTCCCGCAGATGCCGCTGCGTCTCCAGCGCGAGCGCCAGGCCGAGATCGCCGTCGAGATTGCGCTCGTGGAATTCGTCGAAGACGACGAGGCCGACGCCGTCGAGCGAGGGGTCGTCCTGGATTTGTCGCAGCAGGATGCCCTCGGTGACCACCTCAACGCGTGTTTTGGGGCCGATGCGCGTGTCGAGCCGGGTTCGGTAGCCGACGGTGTCGCCGACCCGCTCGCCCAGCATCTCGGCCATGCGTTGCGCCGCGGCGCGCGCGGCGAGGCGCCGCGGCTCCAGCATGACGATGCGCCTGCCGCCGAGCCAGGGCGCGTCGAGCAGCGCGAGCGGCACCAGCGTGGTCTTGCCGGCGCCTGGCGGTGCCTGCAGCACCGCGGCACCGGCGGCAGCAAGCGCCCGGCCGAGTGCCGGCAAGGCCTCGCCGACGGGAAGAGCGGTCGACCAGCGGGCGAGGTCGCGCGGCGTCATGCGACTGCTATAGCTCATCATCGGCGTGCGCGCAGCCGAGGCGCCGCGCTTCCCACGACACGGCGGCGGGCCTATGCTGAAGCGTCGAACTCCGGGAGGCGCCGATGCGCTTGGTCCTGGTGGCGGCCGCGATGGCCGCTTTTCTCGTTCACGCAGCCCCGGCGCCGGCGGCGGAAACCGTCGATGTTGCACTCATCTTTGCCGCCGACGTCTCGCGCAGCATCGACGATGACGAGTTCAAGCTGCAGCGCCAAGGCTACGCCGCGGCCGTGACGAGCCCGCGCGTGCTGCAGGCGATCGCCGGCGGCCCGCATCGCGCCATCGCCATCTGCTTCATCGAGTGGTCGGGGCCCGAAGAGCAGCTGGTGGTGGCGGATTGGACGGTGGTGCGCGACGGCGAGAGCGCCGCCGGCTTTGCCGCGACGCTGCTGCATGCGCCGCGCTCCTTCGTCGGCCGCACCTCGATCAGCGCCGCGCTCGATTTCAGCCGCGCCTATTTCACCAAATCGAAAGTGACGGCGGAACGCCGCGTCATCGACGTTTCCGGCGACGGCACCAACAATTCCGGGCGCCCGGTGCTCGACGCGCGGGCGGAAGCGGTCGCCGCCGGGATCACCATCAACGGCCTTGCCATCATCAACGAGAATCCCAATCCCGGCTACCTCGCTCACACTCAGCCCCCCGAGGGGCTGCCCGCGTATTATCGGCAGAACGTCGTCGGCGGGCCCGGCGGCTTCCTCCTCGTGGTCAAGGATTTCAAATCCTTCGGTGACGCGATCACGGAGAAGCTGGTCAACGAAATCGCCGCCGCCCGGCGACCAACGCAGGCGGCGGCGCGGTAGGCTGAAACGGGGCTCGTCCGAAATGTGCGGCTCCCGCGGTTGCTGGCGCAACCGCTGCCGCCGCCACGGACGACCGCGTGATGCGCGGTCGCCTAGAGATCCGCGGCCATGATCTCGGCGCGGCGGCCCTTCGCTTCGGCGGCGGCGAAGTTGAGCTCGATCTTGACGCCGTTGGGATCGAAGAGGAACAGCTGGTAGAGGCCCTGGGCGTCGACCTGGCGCTCCTTGTACGCGATTCCGAGACGCTGCAGGTGCGCGATCATGTCCTCGAGCCCGTTGGCGCGGAAGGCGACGTGGTCGACGACTCCGGAGCCGAAAATCGCTTCGGATTCCTGGCCGAGATAGCGCTTGCGCCGGTCGGAGACATTGGCGCCGCCCTCGGCGAGGTGGAGCACGTCGTGATCGCCGATATAGAGCCAGTAGACCGGCACGCCGAAATCGGGATGCGGTCCTTCGCGCAAGCCGAGGACGCGGACATACCAGTCCTTCGTGGCTTCGAGATCGGCGGACTGGACGAGGAAATGCTCGAGATGCGAAAGCGGCATGACAAGGCCTCCGGCGTCGGATGCGCGGACCGATTGCGGCGGGGAGCGCCACCTTGCCAGCTTAACCACCGCCGGACGCGCAGGCCAGCGAGGTCTTTGAGGCCGAACCAGGCCGCAGTGCCGTAGGGAGCCAAGCGCGAGGCGCCGGTGCTGGGGTTGCACTTTGCCGAGGCTCACGCTACGGCGTCGGCTCCGTCGAGGGGAGGGAGAGCATGCCCGCCTATTGGGTCGCCCGATCCCGGATCATCGATCCGGTCGAGTACAAGAAGTACACCGATCTCGTTCCCGCCATCATCGCCAAATATGGCGGCCGGGTGCTGGCGCGCGGCGGGCGCTACGAGACGATGGAGGGACCGGAAAAATTCCACCGCTTCGTCGTCATCGAGTTCCCGACGCTGGAGCAGGGCATCGCCTGTTTCCGCTCGGCGGAATACGATGCCGCCGCGGCGTTCCGCCGGAACGGCGCCGGCGAAGTCGAGACGGTGATGGTCGACGGCGGGGACGCGACGCCGACGTGACGCGACGCGGAGCGTCGCGTCATCGGGGGCGGGCGCCAGCGGTTGCTCTTGCAACCGCGGAAGCCCGCACAGTGCAGGCTAGCCTCTGTGGTTGCGGCTCTCGCGGTTGCTCCGCAACCGCTGTCGCCGCCTAGGACGAATTCGCTGCGCGAATTCGCCTAGGGACGAACGCCTGCGGCGTTCGCCTTAGGGCTCTCGCGGTTGCTGCCGCAACCGCTGTCGCCGTGGCGGACGAACGCCTGCGGCGTTCGCCTAGGGCTCTCGCCGTTGCTCCGCAATGGCTGTCGCCGTGGCGGACGAACGCCTGCGGCGTTCGCCTAAGAGCCGATCCAGAAAGTTGTTGAGTCG
>DASQSR010000445.1:0-2746 GCA_035642295.1 Allostellaceae bacterium
CGGCGCAGGGGCTGGCGCAACAGCAGGCGCAGCAGCAGCTCGCCGCCATTGCCCCGACGCCGCGGCCGGCACCGCCGCCGCCTCGCTATGCGCCGATCGATCCGGACGAGGCACCGGGGGTCATGAGCCATCCGGGCGGCAAGCCGCCCTCGGTGACGCTGGACGCGGCGGAAATCGCCTTTACCGCCGGCGGCAAGTCGCTGAGCGCGGAGGATAACCGGCGGCTGGCGGAAGCCGCGACCATGCAGAAGCAGGGCGGCGCCTCGCTCCGCGTCATCGGCTATGCCGCGCGCGGCAGCGGCGCCGACGCCGCCGAGGAGGAGCTGCAAAGCTTCAACGCGGCGCTCGACCGGGCGAATGCGGTGGCGGCGGAGCTCGCGCGGCTGGGCGTACCAGCCGCCCGCATCACCGTGCAGGCGGCCCCGGCGCTGGGCGGCAGCTTGCCGCCGGGTCAGGTGGAGGTGCTGCTCGAGTACTAGTACCGGCGATCGCAAACCACCGGGGCGCCCACCTCACCCTCCCGTCGCTTACGCGACGGGGACAACCCGTTCGATCGCTTCGCGATCAAACCCTCCGGGGCCGGTCGCAGCGCGACCGGCCGGGTTGTCCCTCTCCCCCCATTGGGCGGAGAGGGTTGGGGTGAGGTGGGGTTGTCTGAATGTGGCCCTGTAAATGCCTGATCGTAAACGTATGTGATGGCCGAGGCCGGGCGCGGCGGAAGGTCCGGCGAGGACAAAACAACTCGCAACTTGCCGCCGCCGGCGCTACAAACGGGATCGCCCGCCGACGCCCCAGGGAGCCCGACCCCGCGTGACACCGCCCCTCCGAATCGCCATCGCCGGCCTCGGCACCGTCGGCGCCGGCACGGCGCAGCTGCTGCTGGCGAACGCCGAGCTCATCGCCGCGCGCGCCGGCCGCCCGCTGGTCATTGCCGCGGTCTCGGCGCGGGAGGCGCAGCGGCAGCGCGGCGTCGACCTTTCCGGAGCACGCTGGTTCAGCGATGCCGCGGCCATGGCGCGCCATCCCGAGATCGACGTGGTGGTGGAGCTGATCGGCGGCAGCGAGGGGGTTGCGCGCGAGGTCGTCACCGGCGCGATCGCCGCCGGCAAGCATGTCGTGAGCGCCAACAAGGCGCTCCTCGCCCATCACGGCACCGCGCTCGCCCGCGCCGCCGAAGCGCGGGGCGTCGCCCTCCATTTCGAGGCGGCGGTCGCCGGCGGCATTCCCGTGCTGAAGGCGCTGCGCGAAGGGCTCGCCGCCAACCGGGTGACGCGCATCTACGGCATCCTCAACGGCACCTGCAACTACATCCTCACCGAAATGCGCGAGACGCGCCGCGACTTCGCCGCGGTGCTGAGCGATGCGCAGCGCCTCGGCTATGCCGAAGCCGATCCCGGCTTCGACATCGACGGGGTCGACGCGGCGCACAAGCTGGCGCTGCTCGCCTCGGTCGCGTTCGGCAACACCGTCGATTTCGCCGGCGTCCATGTCGAAGGCATCCGCCACGTCTCGGCGCTCGACATCGATTTCGCCGGCGAGCTCGGCTACCGCATCAAGCTGCTCGGCCTCGCCCGGCTCACGCCGCACGGGCTCGAACAGCGCGTCCATGCCTGCATGGTGCCGCAGGCGACGCCGATCGCCCATGTCGACGGCGTCTTCAACGCGGTGGTGGTCGAAGGCGACTTCGTCGGCCGCGTCATGCTGGAAGGGCGCGGCGCCGGCGCGCAGCCGACCGCCTCGGCGGTGGTCGCCGACCTCATCGACATCGCCCGCGGCCGTTGGTCGCAAGGCTTCGCCGTGCCGGCCTCGGCGCTCGAAGCGCGGCCGTCGGCACCGATGGCGCGACATATCGGCGCCTATTACGTTCGCCTGATGGTGGTCGACCGGCCCGGCGTCATCGCCGACATCGCCGCCGCCCTGCGCGACGAGCAGGTCTCGATGGAGCAGATGATCCAGCGCGGCCGCGCGCCCGGCGAAGCGGTGCCGGTGGTGCTGACGACGCACGAGACCGAGGAGGCGGCGATGCGGCGCGCGATCGAGCGCATCGACCGGCTCGACAGCGTTCTCGAGCCGGCGCGGGTCATCCGCGTCGAAGCCCTCTGACAACGAGATCGCGACGGGAGGAAACATGGCGGAAGGCGGAGCAATGGATCGCAACCTGGCGCTGGAAGCGGTCCGCGTCACCGAGGCGGCGGCGCTGTCGGCTTCGCGCCTGATGGGGCGCGGCGACGAGATGGCGGCGGACCAGGCGGCGGTCGACGCCATGCGCCAGGCGCTCAACGGCCTTGCCATCGACGGCACGGTGGTGATCGGCGAGGGCGAGCGCGACGAGGCGCCGATGCTCTACATCGGCGAGAAGGTCGGCAACGGCCACGGCCCCAAGATCGACATCGCCCTCGATCCGCTCGAAGGCACGACGATCACCGCCAAGGGCGGCGCCAACGCGCTCGCGGTCATCGCCATGGCGGAGGCCGGCGGCTTCCTCAACGCGCCCGACGTCTACATGGAGAAGATCGCCATCGGCGGCGGCCTCGGCGAGATCGTCGATCTCGACGAGACGCCGGCGAAAAACCTGAAGGCGCTGGCCAAGGCCAAGGGCGCCGAAGTCGCCGATCTCGTCGTCTGCATCCTCGACCGGCCGCGCCATGCCGAGCTCATCGCCAAGGTGCGCGAGGCCGGGGCGCGGATCATGCTGATCTCCGACGGCGATGTCAGCGGCGTCATCGCCACGGCGCGGCCGGAGAGC
>DASQSR010000446.1:0-10704 GCA_035642295.1 Allostellaceae bacterium
CCTCCAGCGCAAGAAGGCGCGCCCCGATCTCGCTGCGCTGCGTTCTGCCGTGCGCGGGCAGGTGAGCAAGATCGCGGGAGAGTGCCTCGCGCAAACGACCGCAGCGAGGAATATCCTGGCGGCCTATGTCGATGTTCCCGGCACGGAGCTTCGCGCCGCGTTGCTCGAGTGGATCGAGGACGACGGCAAGGACTCAGAAGGCGGGAACCACGTCGCCTCCTATGTGAGCTGGAGCGACGGCGATTACGTGGTCGACACCACGTGGAAGCAATTCGCAACTTCGGCGGGCGGGGACGATGTCTTCTTCGGGTCCCTCGACGAATGGAAGGAGCTGATCCTGGCGAGGCAAAAGGGCGTCACCATCTCGCGCGTCAAGATCCTCGACAAGCCGCCGAGCGACGGCAGCATGCAAATGGCTACCCTCGATTACGTCGCCGACTACCGCGAAAAGAACAAGCGCGGATAGCTGGGTATGGGCTGTCGCCGGCGCATGCCGCTCAGGCGAGGCGCCAGCGCCGTGTCCTCGACGTGGATGCGCCAGGCGAGCAGCGCGGCAGGCATCCGATCAATCTCTTCATCTGGCCCAGCGGCGGCGCGTCCGATAGCGGCCCGAGCGTCGACGAGAGGGACGGCTACAACCTCGTCCACTGGGCGCAGAACGGCATGACGCTGTGGGCGATCTCGGACCTCGAGGCCGGCGAGCTGCGCGAGTTCGTGCGGCTCCGGCGTGAGACGCCGTAGCCCTTGTACTCGAGCAACTGTTTGTCCTGCATACGCTGATATGCTTTTATTCTTTGGCAATCGCAGGCACAATCCAGGCATCGCCCTGGTGCCGCGCCCTTGTAACCGGCCGCCGCCAGAAAAACCAACGGTGACGGGTGGGGCGACACCTGCCGCCGGCTCTAGGATCGCTGGAGCCAACGCGCGTGTGGCAGATCGTGTTGGAACGCGAGCTCGCGGCTTGGGCGCGCGGCGGACGCACATTGTCGCTGTGGTGGCGCGACGATGACGCCCGAGGACCGACCGCGCAGCTTGACCGGCTGCTTGCGCTCTCGGAACAAAACACCATCCCGCTGACGCTTGCCGTCATTCCTTCGGCCGAGAACAAGGAATTGGCAAGACGGATCGGCGGTGTCCGCGGGGTCACCACCGTTCAGCATGGCATCGACCATATCAACCGCGCGAAAGCGAACGAGCGCGGCGCCCAAGAGATGGCCGCGGAGTGGAACGCCCAGGAAATCGCCGCGCGACTCGAGACGACGCTCCGGGACCTTCAGTGCATGCCACATTCCTATCCTCTCTTCGTCCCGCCTTGGCACGCCGCCCATCCTAGTCTCGAAACCGCGCTCCAGACGGCCGGCTTTAAAGGATGGTCCCCTGGCCAAGATGTTCAAACGATTGGCGAGCTTGCGAGAGTTGATACGCATCTGGAGATCTTGCGATGGAAGGGCGGGGCAAGATTTCGCGGCGAGGGGCGGTTCATGCGCGGCCTCACGCGGCTCGTCCAGGAGCGCCGCCGCGCCGGGCGCTGGAGCGAGCCGATCGGCATCCTCACGCATCATCTGCAACAGGATGACGCCAGTTGGCGATTCCTCGAGCGATTCATCGCGTGGACCAAGGGCAAACCAGCGATCGCGTGGAGGTCGCTTCCCAGTCTGCTGGATCAGCCGGTTGCGGTAGAAGGCGGACGCCCCTGCGCGCCTGCCGTCGCTTCGATGCTCAGCCTGGGGCCGATTTTGTGAGTGGGCGCCGCAGCCGGGCCGTGCCGTTCACGCAAGCCGCCGCCGCGGCGCCAGCGCCTGCTCCTCGACGTGGATGCGCCAGGCGAGCAGCGCGGCGTTGAGCAGCGAGAAGACGAGCGCGATGCGCCAGGCGCCGAAGGCGAGCGGCAGGGCCGCGATCTCGACAACGACGACGACGTAGTTGGGATGGCGCAGGAAGCGATAGGGCCCGCGCCGCACCAGCGGCGCGTCGGGCACGGTGATGACGCGCGTCGTCCACCAGGGGCCGAGGCTCCGGATGGCCCAGAGGCGCCCCGCTTGCATCAGCAGCAGGACGGCGAGCCAGGGCCAGGAGATCGCCGCACCGGCCGGGACGAGGAAGAAGAGCGACAGCAGCCAGCCGGCATGCAGCAGCACGAACAGCGGATAATGCGCAGCGCCGATCTCGACGCCGCCGCGGCGGAGCAGCGCCGCGGCGTTGCGCCGGGCGTGCAGCAGCTCGACGAGACGCAGCAGCGCCATCGCGACGACGATGGCGCGGACGGCGCTCAACTCACGCCTCGAGCAGCTGGAAGGCGGCGGTGAAGCCCGGGCCGAGAGCGGTCAGCAGCATCCGCCCGCTGGCACCGGCGCGCAGCACCCGGTCGAGGACGAAGAGCACGGTCACCGCCGACATGTTGCCGTAGTCGCGCAGCACGGCGCGGGCCTCGACGAGGGCGCCATCGGGCAGGCGGAACACCTCTTCGAGCGCACTCAGCACCTTGGCCCCGCCGGGATGGCAGATGAAGCGGTCGATCTCGGCCAAGCCGAGGCCGTGCCGCGTCAGGAACGCGCTGGCGATGTCGCGCATGTCGCGCCGCACCAGGGCGGGAATGTCGCGCGAGAACAGCGCCTTGAGGCCGTCCTCGGTCACGTCCCAGCCCATGATGTCGAGCGAGTCCCGCCAGGTGTGCTCGCCCGCGGCGCCCAGCGCGGGTCCCGCGCCGCGGCTCGAGACGAGGGCGGCGACGGCACCGTCGCCGAAGAGGGCGGTGGCGACGATGTTGCTCTTGGTGGTGTCGTCCTTGCGGAAGGAGAGAGCGCAGAGCTCGACCACCAGCAGCAGCACGGTGCTGCCCGGCGTGGCGCGCGCGAAATCGGCGGCGCGCGCCAGCCCGATGACGCCGCCGGCGCAGCCGAGGCCGAAGAGGGGCAGGCGCTTCACATCCGGGCGGAGGCCCAGGCGCCCGATCAGCACGGCATCGAGGCTGGGCGTCGCGATGCCGGTGGTCGAGACGGCGACGACGGCGTCGACCGCGTCGGGGGAAAGCTGCGCCCGCGTCAAGGCGTCGCGTCCGGCGCGCTCGAGCAGGCGCACCGCGTGCTCGCGGTAAAGGGCCGAGCGATCCTCCCAGCCATGCGGCGACTCGTACCAATCGATCGGCACGCAGGAATAGCGGCGGTCGATGCCGGCATTGAGGAAGACCGGCATGAGCCGGTCGAGGTCGGCCGCGTTCTTGCCGGAGAAAAGCCGGCGCGCGCGGTCGGCGACCTCGGCCTGGCCCAAGGTGAAGGGCGGCACCGCGGTAGCAAGAGACAGCAAACGGGGTGAGGGGATCACTGGCCTGGGGCTCCGTGTGTCGCTAGAGTGCAATGTGTTAAGGCGAGCGGAAACGAGAGTCCACCCGCCAAACTGCCGGAGAGTCGATGATAGAGGGGTTCACAAGCGCGCGAGTGGAGATTTTGGGGTATAGGGGAGAGTTGCGCAGCACATTCTTCTACCACAGAGCGCAGCCGCGGTAAGGCGGAAAAGGCCCTTGTCCCCGCCCGGAGAGACGCCGGAGAGCAGCCCCCGCCATCGCCTGATCGAGCGACTGCGCGGGTATTTCATCGCCGGGATTCTCGTCACCGGCCCGATCCTGCTGACGCTCTACCTTACCTGGCTCTTCGTCGACGCCATCGACGGCGCCGTGCGCTGGATTCTGCCCGACCGCTACAACCCCGCAACCTACCTGCATGTGCCGGGGTTCGGCCTCGTCATCGGCATCGTCGCCCTGACGCTCATCGGCGCGGCGACGGCGAATTACGTCGGCCGCATCTTCCTGCGCATCTCCGAGCGCATCCTTGCGCGCATGCCGGTGATCCGCGGCATCTACGGCGCGATGAAGCAGATCTTCGAGACGGTGCTGGCGAAGCAGTCCAACACCTTCCGCGAGGTCGTGCTGGTGGAGTTCCCGCGCAAGGGCATGTGGACGATCGCCTTCGTCACCGCGCGCACGGAAGGCGAGGTGCGCGACCTCACCGGACCCGACCCGGTCAGCGTCTATGTGCCGACGACGCCGAACCCGACCTCGGGCTATCTCGTCTTCGTGCCGAGAAGCGAGGTGGTGCCGCTGTCGATGACGGTCGAGGAAGCGATCAAGATGGTGATCTCGACCGGCATCGTCACCCCGCCCGATCGCCGGCCGGCGGAGATCGAGCTGGGAGTCTCGGCGCCGCGGTAGGGTCTTCAGGCGCCGGGCAGAGCGTCGCCCGCTCGGCGCGGGCTTTCGCGATTGCCGAGACTATCCCGAGCGGATGTATTTGACCGCAAGGTCGCGCTGGAAGAGGTAGAGGAGGGTGCGCAGCGCGGCGCCGCGCGGGCTTTCGAGGGCGGGGTCGCGGGCGAGCGCGAGGCGCGCATCGTCGCGCGCCACGGGGATGAGCTCGGCATGGGCGGCGAGGTCGGCGAGGCGCAGCTCCGGCATGCCGCTCTGCCGCGTCCCCAGCACTTCGCCGGCGCCGCGCAGCCGCAAATCCTCCTCGGCAATGCGGAAGCCGTCCTCGGTCTCGCGCAGGATCTCGAGCCGCGCCTTGGCGGTGGCGCCGAGTGGCTGCGCATAGAGCAGCAAGCAGGCGGAAGGCTTGTCGCCGCGGCCGATGCGGCCGCGGAGCTGATGGAGCTGCGCCAGGCCGAAGCGCTCGGCATGCTCCACCACCATCACCGTGGCATCGGGCACGTCGACGCCGACCTCGATCACCGTCGTCGCCACCAGCAGATCGATGGCGCCTTCGGCGAAGCCGGCCATGACGCGGTCCTTCGCCGCGCCCTTCAAGCGGCCATGCACCAGGCCGACGCGCTCGCCGAAGAGGCCGCTGAGCGCCGCGGCGCGCGCCTCGGCAGCGGCGAGGTCGGTGTTCTCGGAGTCGGCGACGAGGGGACAGATCCAGTAGATCTTGGCGCCCTGCGCCAGCGCCCGGCCGACCGCGGCGATCACCGCCTCGATGCGCTCCAGCGGCATCGTCCGCGTGGTGATCGGCCGCCGGCCCGCCGGCTTCCCGGTGAGGCGCGAGGCGTCGAGGTCGCCATAGGAGGTCAGCATCAGGGTGCGCGGGATCGGCGTTGCCGTCATGACCAGGATGTCGACGCCTTTGCCCTTGCCGGAGAGGGCGATCCGCTGCTCGACGCCGAAGCGGTGCTGCTCGTCGATGACGGCAAGCGCAAGGTCGTGGAAGGCGACCTCCTCCTGGAAGAGCGCGTGGGTGCCGACGGCGATGTTGATCTCGCCGGCGGCAAGGCGCGCCAGCACGGCGTCGCGGGCGCGGCCCTTCTCGCGCCCGGTGAGGAGCGCGATCTCGACCCCGCTGCCGGCGGCGAGGCGGCTCAGGGTGGCGAAATGCTGGCGCGCCAGAATCTCGGTCGGCGCCATCAGCGCCGCCTGCGCTCCGGCCTCGACGGCGTCGAGCATGGCGAGGAGCGCCACCACCGTCTTGCCGCTGCCGACATCGCCTTGCAGGAGGCGCAGCATGCGCTGGGGCGCGGCCATGTCGCCGGCGATCTCGGCGAGCGCCTGGCGCTGCGACGGGGTGAGCGAGAAGGGGAGGGTGTCGATCAGCTTCTGCCGCAGCCGGCCCTCGGCCTTAAGGCTGCGGCCGGGAAGGCGCTTGGTGTGCTGGCGCACCAGCGCGATGGCGAGCTGGTTGGCGAGGAGCTCGTCATAGGCAAGGCGCTGGCGCGCCAAGGTGTCGGGCGCGAGCTCGGCCTCGCCCGAAGGCGCATGGGCAGCGTCGAGCGCAGCGCGCCAGGGGGGCCAGTGCCGCTGAGCGAGGAGGGCGGGGTCGAGCCATTCCGGCAGCTCCGGGCGCCGCGCCAGCGCCGCGTCGATCGCCTTCTGCAGGGTGCGGAGCGGCAGGCCGGCGGTGAGGGGGTAGACCGGCTCGATCGGCTTCATGCGCTCGAACTCCTCGGGCGCGAGCACATGATCGGGATGGGTGATCTGGATCTCGTCGTTGAAATGCTCGACGCGACCGCTCACCCAGCGCGTCGCGCCGAGCGGCAGCAGCTTCTCGAGCCAATCGCCCTTGGCACGGAAATAGACAAGGTGGAGGAAGCCGGTCTCGTCGCGGCAGCGGACGCGATAGGGCTGGCGCTGGTTGTGCGGCTTCAGATGCGCTTCGACCACGAGGCGGATCGTGGCGATGACGCCCTCCGGCGCCTCCTTCACCTTGGGCGTGAACCGGCGGTCGATGAGCCCGCTCGGCAGGTGCCAGAGGAGATCGACCACGGTGGGACCGGCGAGGCGCTCGACGAGCTTGCCGAAACGCGGTCCGACGCCGGGCAGCGCCGTCACCGGCGCGAACAGGGGAAAGAGGATCTCGGGACGCAATGCTTGTGCCGGTTCACCAAAATGCTGCGGAGCGGCCGTGCGTCCTTCGACAGGCTCAGGAGGAGGAAGAAAGGAGAATGGCACCCGCCAGATGCCATTGAGAAAAGTGCCTCATCCTGAGCTTGTCGAAGGACGCACCGACGGGCGTGCAGCCGCTAGGTACTATACACAATACCGCAGGCCAGCCCATCGTCGCACCCCGCTGACGCAGCGGCGAAAACGCTCTATATGAAACGCGCATGGGCGAACCCCCGGACATCCGTCTGAAGCGGCTGCTGTTCCGCAGCTGGCACCGCGGGACGCGGGAGACCGATCTGCTGCTGGGCTCCTTCGCCGAGGCGCATCTCGCCTCCCTCAGCGAAGCGCAGCTCGACCGCTACGAGGCGCTGCTCGAGGAGAATGACGCGGCGCTGTTCGATTGGATCACCGGCCGCGCGCCGCCGCCGCCGGAGCAGGACAGCGACGTGCTTCGCCTGCTCATGGCGTTCCGCTATCGCGCGAGACCGGCGTGAGCGCGATCGACCGGTTCTTTGCCGCGGACGCGGCGGCGCCGGCCGGCCGCCTCACCATCGCCGGCGCGCCCGAGGGGCATGACGCCTTCGTCATCGGCGGCCTGGTTGCAGGCGGCACAATCAAATGCCTCATCCATGTCTGCCGCGACGACGGCCGCATGGCGCGGATGGCGGCGGCGCTCGGCTTCTTCCATCCGGGGCTCGAGGCGGTGGCGCTGCCGGCCTGGGATTGCCTCCCCTACGACCGTGCCTCGCCCAATGCCGAGATCATGAGCCGGCGCATCGATGCGCTGACCCGGCTCGCCGAGCCCGAGGCGGGCGCTGCGCCGCGCATCGTGCTGACGACGGTGAACGCCGTGATCCAGCGCGTGCCGCCGCGCCGCCTCTTCCAGGACCGGGTGCTGACCCTGGGGCGGGGCGGGCGGATTCCGCTCGACCGGCTGATCGGGTTTCTCGCCAACAACGGCTACACCCGGACCGACACGGTGCGCGAGGCGGGCGAGTTCGCGGTGCGCGGCGGCATCGTCGATCTCTTCCCCTCGGGCGCGCCGGCGCCGATCAGGCTCGACTTCTTCGGCGACACGCTGGAGAAGCTGCGCTCCTTCGATGCGCTGACGCAGCGCTCGACCGGCACGCTCGAGCGCGTGCAGCTGAAGCCGGTCAACGAGGTGCTGCT
This sequence comes from Allostellaceae bacterium, assembly GCA_035642295.1. Classification (GTDB taxonomy): domain Bacteria; phylum Pseudomonadota; class Alphaproteobacteria; order ATCC43930; family CGMCC-115725; genus DAHUYF01. Next base: position 7,535 of record DASQSR010000446.1, read on the forward strand.
CGACGAGACGGCGATCCAGCGCTTCCGCTCGCGCTATCGCGAGCAATTCGGCACGGTCGCCGACGACGACCCGCTCTACGACGCGGTCAGCGCCGGGCGGCGCTACATCGGCATGGAGCATTGGCTGCCGCTCTATTACGAGAGCCTCGAGACGCTGTTCGACTACCTGCCCGATGCGGCGGTGACGCTCGACTTCGAGGCCGAGGATGTGCGCCGCGACCGCCTCGCCGCCATCGCCGATTTCTACGCGGCGCGGCTCGAGGCGCTGCGCGCGCGGGCGAAGACGGCGCCGGTCTACCGCCCGGTGCGGCCGGACCAGCTCTATCTCGACGACGCGCCATGGGAGGCGGCGCTCGCCCGCCGCCGCACCGCGCAGCTGACGCCGTTCGCGGCGCCCGAGGGCGCGCCGCTCACCGCCGATGCCGGCGCCGGTCCCGGCCGCGACTTCGCCGAGGCGCGCGCCAACCCCAAGCTCAACCTCTTCGATGCCGTGCGCGAGCATCTCGAGGCGGAGCGGCGGGGCGGGCACCGCGCGCTCATCCTCGCCTACAGCGCCGGCTCGGCCGACCGCCTCAAGGCCGTGCTGCAGGAGCGCGGCCTCGAGGAGCCGGTGGCGGCGGCGAACTGGCCCGAATTTCTCGCCCGTCCGGGGACGCCGATCGGGCTCGCCGTGCTCGGCCTCGAGCACGGCTACCGCGCGCTCGGCACCGCCTTCGTCACCGAGCAGGACATTCTCGGCGACCGCCTGGCGCGGCCGCCGAAGCGCCGCGCCAATTTCGACCAGTTCATCGCCGAGGTGGCGGCGCTGCAGCCGGGCGATCTCGTCGTCCATGTCGAGCACGGCATCGGCCGCTATGACGGCCTCGTCACGCTCGAAGTGGCGGGCGCGCCGCATGACTGCCTGCGCGTCCTCTATGCCGAGGGCGACAAGCTGTTCGTGCCGGTCGAGAACATCGAAGTGCTGTCGCGCTACGGCTCGGAGGAGAGCGACGTTCAGCTCGACCGGCTCGGCGGCGTCGCCTGGCAGTCGCGCAAGGCGCGGGTCAAGCAGCGCATCAAGGACATCGCCAACCAGCTCATCGCCGTCGCCGCCGAGCGCCAGGTCAAGAACGGCGACACCATGCCGGCGCCGGAAGGGCTCTACGAGGAATTCGCCGCGCGCTTTCCCTATCCCGAGACCGAGGACCAGCAGAAGGCGATCCTCGACGCGCTCTCCGACATGGCCTCGGGACGGCCGATGGACCGCCTCATCTGCGGCGATGTCGGCTTCGGCAAGACCGAGGTGGCGCTGCGCGCCGCGTTCATCGCGGCGATGGCGGGAACGCAGGTGGCGGTGGTGGTGCCGACGACCTTGCTCGCGCGCCAGCACTACCGGACCTTCGCGCAGCGCTTTGCCGGGCTGCCGCTGCGCATCGCCCAGCTCTCGCGCCTCATCTCGCCGCGCGATGCGGCGCAGATCAAGAAGGACGTCGCCGAGGGCCGCGTCGAGATCGTCATCGGGACCCACGCGCTGCTCGGCAAGGGCCTCAAGTTCCAGCATCTCGGCCTCCTCGTCGTCGACGAGGAGCAGCATTTCGGCGTGTCGCAGAAGGAACGGCTGAAGCAGCTCAAGGCCAATGTCCATGTGCTGACGCTGACGGCGACGCCGATCCCGCGCACCTTGCAGCTGGCGCTGGCCGGGGTGCGCGAGATGAGCGTCATCGCCACGCCCCCGGTCGATCGCCTCGCGGTGCGCACCTTCGTCATGCCGGCGGATCCGGTGGTGCTGCGCGAGGCGATCCTGCGCGAGCGGCATCGCGGCGGGCAGGTGTTCTATGTCGCGCCGCGGATCAGCGATCTCGGCGACGTGCAGCTGCAGCTGAAGGAGATGGTGCCGGAGATCAAGGTCGCGGTGGCGCACGGCAAGATGGCGGCCGCCGAGCTCGAGGGGGTGATGGCGGCGTTCGATGAAGGCGCCTATGACCTGCTGCTCTCGACCAACATCATCGAGAGCGGCCTCGACATTCCGACGGCCAATACGATGATCATCCACCGCGCCGACCGCTTCGGCCTCGCCCAGCTCTATCAGCTGCGCGGCCGCATCGGCCGCGGCAAGCTGCGCGCCTACGCCTATCTCACCTTGCCTGAAGGCAAGAGCCTGACGCCGACGGCGCAGCGCCGGCTCGAAGTGATGCAGACGCTCGACCAACTCGGCGCCGGCTTCACCTTGGCGAGCCATGATCTCGACATCCGCGGCGCCGGCAACCTCCTGGGCTCGGAGCAATCGGGCCATATCCGCGAGGTCGGCGTCGAGCTCTACCAGCATCTCCTGGAAGAGGCGATCGCCGCCTCGCGCAGCGGCGCGGCCGAGCTCGGCGAGGCGAAGGAGGAGTGGACGCCGCAGATCACCATCGGCACGTCGGTGCTGATTCCGGAGAGCTACGTCGCCGATCTCAATGTCCGCCTCGGCCTCTACCGGCGCATCGCCGCGCTGGTCGACCGGCGCGAGATCGACGCGTTCGCCGCCGAGCTCATCGACCGCTTCGGGCCGTTGCCGCACGAGGTCGACAATCTCCTGGAGATCATCGCCATCAAGCGGCTCTGCCGCGATGCCGGCATCGAGAAGGTCGAGGCCGGGCCCAAGGGCGCACTGCTCGCCTTCCATCACGATCGCTTCGCCAATCCGGCGGGACTGGTCGATTTCCTGCAGCGCCAGGTCGGCACCGCCAAGCTGCGCCCCGATCAGCGCCTCGTCATCATGCGCAGCTGGGAGGATACGCACGACCGGCTGCGCGGCATCGGCGCGCTGCTCGGCGACCTCGCGGCGATTGCGGCGGCGCCGATACCGCAAGGTGCCGCCGCGCCGGCAAAATCGCCGCCGAAGCGGGTCGAGGCGGGGCTGCAGCGGCGCTGACCCGCTCTGGGGTTGTCTCATCCGAAAGGGGCCTGAACCTTAGGGCGCGGCCTCACGCCAAAGGGGAACCACGCCTTCGCAGGAAGGGTTTGCTGCGCGACCGTTCCGGTCACGGGAGGGACCGCGATGGGCGCGCAACCCCGGCTCAAGACTTCGCTCCTGGTCTCGACGGCGGCGCTCGCGCTGCTTCTCCTCGCCTTGCCGGTGACGAGCGGCGATGACACGCCGCTGCTGGCGAAGAAAGCCTTTGCGCATGGTGGCGGCGGCGGTGGAGGTG
>DASQSR010000447.1:0-11603 GCA_035642295.1 Allostellaceae bacterium
GCGCCGAAGCTCCAGCTGGTCATCAGCGCCGCGGCCCCCGCGGCGCCGACGCGGGCCGCGGCGAGCAGGTCGGGATGGACGCGCATCTCCGGCACGAAGCCCAAAAGCGCCACCGCTTCGACGCGGGCGCCGCCGCGCGACGCGGCCTCCAACGCCACCAGCGAGCCCATGCTGTGCCCGGCGACGCGCAAGCGCTCGGCGCCGGCAGCGGCGGCAGCGGCGAGCACCCAGTCGGCGAGCGCGCCGATGCTGCCCAGCGCCGGCCCCTCGCTCCGGCCATGGCCGGGAAGGTCGAAGGCGAGGACGCTCCGCCCGTGATGCGCCAGCGCCCGTGCGTCCAGCGCAAAGACGGTGTGGTCCATGCCGGCGCCGTGCAGCAGCACGACCACCGGCAGCGCCGGGTCGAAGGCGCGCCCGCCGGTGCCGGCGAAAACCCGCTGGCCGTCGAGGGTGAACTCCATGCCGGGCCTATTCCGCCGCCGGGCGCAGCGCGCGCTGGGACGCGCGCAGCGCCTGCGCGAGATCGTCGATGATGTCCTCGGCATCCTCGAGCCCGACGGAAAGGCGCACCATGTCCTCGCCGATGCCGGCGGCGGCGAGCGCCGCGGCATCGAGCTGCTGATGGGTCGTGCTGGCGGGATGAATGACGAGCGACTTCGCGTCGCCGACATTGGCGAGGTGCGAGACGAGCTTCAGGCTGTCGATGAAGCGCTTGCCCGCTTCTCTCCCGCCCTTGACGCCGAAGCTGACGATCGATCCGGCGCCGCGCGGCAGGAGGCGCTGCGCGAGGGCGTGGTCGGGATGACTCGGGAGATCGGGATGGAGCACCCAGGCGACGCCTTCCGCCGAGCCGAGGAAGTCGAGCACGCGGCGCGTATTCGCCATGTGCTGGGCCATGCGCAGCGGCAGCGTCTCGACCCCCTGCAGCAGGTGGAAGGCGTTGGCGGGGCTCATCGAGGCGCCAAAATCGCGCAGCCCCTCGGCGCGGGCGCGCATGATGAAAGCCTGCGGCCCGAACTCCGCAGCGAAGTCGATGCCGTGATAGCCGGCGTAAGGCTCGGAGAGCGTCGGGAACTTGCCGGCGTGCCGCCAATCGAAGCGGCCGCCGTCGATCAGGGCGCCGCCGATGGCGACGCCGTGCCCGCCCAGCCATTTGGTGGCGGAATGCATGACGAGATCGACGCCATGCTCGAGCGGCCGGCAGAGACAGGGCGTGGCGAAGGTGGCGTCGACCATCAGCGGCAGGCCCGCCTCATGGGCGACGGTGGCCACCGCCGGCAGATCGAGCACCTCGAGCCCGGGATTGCCGATGATCTCGGCGAAGACGAGCCGCGTCTCCGGCCGGATCGCCGCGCGGAAAGCGGCGGGATCGCGCGGATCGACGAAGCTGGTCGCAATCCCGAAGCGCGGCAGGGTGAGCTTCAGCAGGTTGGTCGAGCCGCCATAGAGCGAGGCCGCCGCAACGATGTGGCCGCCCGCCCCCATCAGGGTCGCGATCGCGAGATGGAGCGCCGCCTGCCCACTCGCGGTGCAGACAGCACCGACGCCGCCTTCGAGCGCGGCAAGGCGCTCTTCGAGTACGGCGACGGTCGGATTGGCGATGCGGGAGTAGAGGTAGCCGGGCTCCTCGAGGTTGAAGAGCGCCGCGGCGTGGTCGCTGTCGCGGAAAACGTAGCTCGTCGTCTGGTAGATCGGCACGGCGCGGGCGCCGGTGGCGGGATCGGGACGCTGGCCCGCATGGAGGCTGAGCGTCGCGAATTTGGGGAATTTGGCGTCGGCCATCACGAACTCGCGAGCGGCGAAAGCGGCATCCACCATAGCCAATGCCGCGCGCGACCGCATCTCCCGGCGCCAAAGGCTGCGCCGCACCCGCATGCCGTTGCGGCTAGTCGATCAGCGTCAGCTCCTCCAGGCTTGCGCCGGCGCGAAAGCGCGCGTTGAGCGCCTCGGGATCGAACGCGACGCCGACCGGATTCTTGTGGAAGGCGGGCGTTTCCATGTAGGCGCGGCCCTCTTCGACCGTGGGGAAATTGTCGATCTGCAGCTCGACCTGGTTGCGATCGGGGTCGCGATAGTACATCGAGGTGGTCGGGCCGTGATTGACGCACCAGAAAGGCGCGATTCCCATCGCCTGGAGCCGCATGTAATTGTCCAGCAGATCGCCCATGCTCGCGAAGGTGAAGGCGACATGGTGCAATCCGGCTTCGCGGCCGGCGGCGGCTGCGCTTCCGGCTCCGGGCTCGCGCTCGCTCAGCGGTCCCGGATCGAGGAAGGCAATCCGGTGATGCTCCTCGTCGTAACTGATGAATGAAATGAACGGGCGTCCGTCATGGATCACCCGGGCGCTCAGGACCTTGCAGTACCAGTCCTGCATGTCGCCGATCCGGTTGGTCTGCAGCACAATATGCGCGAGCTTGCTCGGTGGTGCCATTGCTTCCTCCCTGGAACCAAATCGATTTGCACCGTGCGACCGTTGAATGGTAACGCCGCCCGCGGCGCGCCGCCAGCGACGCGAGGAGACCCGGCGGAGACGGTGCGAAGGCGAGCCCTTGATTCCTTACGCCATGCAGGATCTGCGCGGGCGTGACCGCCGTCACAGCGCAACACTTCGTCTCCCGCAGAGATCGCGCCGCTGATGAACGGCTGAGCGGCCCCGCTCACTGCGCGGCGCTGTGCTGTCCCGCGCTGTAGCCCTGCTGGTAGGCGGAGCTCTGGGATTTCTTGTACTGGTCGTAGAGATATCCGCCGAGCAGGCCCACGCCCGCACCCACGCCGGCGCCGAGCAGGGCATTGCCGCCGATGGCACCCAGGACCGCGCCCGCGGCCGCGCCGCCGGCGCCGCCGGTCAAGGTGCGCTGCTCCGACGTGTTCAAGTTGGAGCAGCCCCCCAGGATGAGCGACCCGGCGAGACACAGGGGAATCACATATCTCATGGGAGCCCTCCTTCGCGCGACCGCGCCGCCACAGCGCCGAAGCCGAACCGCGCGGTCTATCGCGGGCATGGCCAGGTCGCCGCCGTAAAGCGCATGATGGAATCAACCGGGAGCTCGCTCATGTATTGCGGGTGGGTCTGTGCCCACTCGACGAACATGGTTATCGCTTGATCGCGCGTCGGCGGCGGATTTGGCATGCAAAACAGATGCGGCGCATCGGGCCCGGCCCGCTCGGCAAGGTAGTAGTGGTCGGCGCCGACGAAGTAGCCTTCGCAGAAGTGTATGGCGGCGATGTGCATGTCCCCGGTTCCACCGGCGCTGCACAGCGCCACCAGGTCCGCAGTGGTGCGAACGAGGAAGTTATCCTGCGTCACCGCCTGCGACGGGAGCGGCAGCAGGGCGAGAATCGCCGCCGCGCCGGGAAGGCAGAGTCGCGAGATCGCGATGATCGGATGCTTGGCCATGGAACCCTCCCGCACGTTGAGTGAAGGTTCCGTCGCCGCCGCCCGCATCATATCCGCTCCCGCCCACGGACGCGACCCCGGAGTTGCCGCCGCCGTCGAAGGCCCCGACAGCGGTGAATCACTCCGGCGGGAATTTCTTGGTCGCCGTCGCTTTCGCGAGCGTCTTGCCGGCGCCGTCGTCGGCCTCGACGGTCCACTGGTAGCTGTGCTGCCCCTGCGGCGGGCAGGGGCCGCGATAGGCGAAGGCGCCGCGCTCGATGCGGGCTTGCCCGTGATAGGGGACGGACCCGCCGCCATGCGGATAGTCCGGCGCGTCCAAATCCTTCATCGCGAATTTCAGGACTTTGGTTCCCGCCGGGACGCCGCTCACTGAGAAAGGCGGCGATTTGGGATCGAAGCACGAACCCGTTCCGTCCCAGGCGAAATCGACGGCGAAGCTCGATTGAGCGCGACCCAAGGTGCTTCCCGCCAGCAAGGTCAACGCAACCAGGGCAGCAGCGGCGCAGCGTCGCTCAAGCATCAGGGGCCTCCCGCGCGATCAGTCCGGCCAGCGTTTCGTCGATACCACCGACATCGGCGCCGTCTGTCGCCCGTGCCGGCAACGGCTCGCACGCAACAGAGGCTCACACCACCATCAGATCCTTGCCGACGATGATTTCGCCCCTGAAGTATTTCGCCGCCGCCGTGCGCCAGGCGTCGTCGCCGATGCTGTCGAGCCCCGGCGTCAGGTGCGAGAGCACCAGCGTCTTGACGCCCGCTTGCGCGGCAATGCGGCCAACCTCCTCGACCGGAGAGTGGTCGGCCTTCATGTGCGCCATGAACGGCGCGAATTTGACGGGAAAGCCCTTCGCGATCCGGTCGCGCAGGTAGGCTTCGATCGCCGGCACGTACATCGCCTCATGCACCAGCACGTCGGCGCCCTTGGCCATGCGGGCGACGCTGTCGAGCGGCGTGGTATCGCCGGAAAAAGCGATCGAGCGGTCGCTGAAGTCGAAGCGGTAGGCGAGCGCCGGCTTCACCGGCGGATGATTGACAATGATCGCCGAGACTTTGACGTTCTCGTCCTCCGTCACCGGGCCCGCCGCCGATATCTCCTTCACCGCGATCGAGCTGAGCGGCTTCATATGGAAATCCTCGGCCCAGAACTCGACGGTCTGCCGGTAGGCGCGGAGGAAATCCTTTGTCATCTCTGCGAGCGGCGGCGGACCGAACGCGCGCACGTCAAGGCGCATGCCCTGGACCCAGCCGACGAGCAGCAGCGGGCCATATTCGACGTTATGGTCGGGGTGATGATGGGTGATGAAGATCGAGCGCAGCGCGTCGAACGCGATGCCGGTGCGGGCGTACTGATTGGTGACGCCGAGGCCGCAATCGAGCACATAGGCGGCACCGTTGCTCAGCATCACATGGGACGTCATGTGGCGCGTGCGCCCCGGCAGCATCGGCGCCGGTCCGCCGGTGGTGCCGAGCAGCACCAGCTTGGTGCCCGTCGCATTCTTCAAGGCGGCTTGTGCCCGCTGCGCCGCGGTTTCGGCGGGCGCGGCCTCGGCCCCCGCTACGCCCGCCATTGCGGCGGCTGCCGGAGCTGCCGCCAGGGCCCCCAGCATATGGCGGCGCGACAGCCCAAACCGGCTCGATGCGTCTTTCACGGGTGCGTTTCCTCTTCGCTGCTGCCGGCGTTTCGCGCCGGGTTCTTTCGACCGATGAGCCCCGCAGGTTAGCGGCCGGGCGATGCGCAGACAATTGAGACGCCCCTCGCACGAAGCGCCGAGCGGTGCGGCTTAACCCGAATTAACTTGGGGGAGGCGTCGCCGCACCCGCATGATGCCGGCACCGATCGAGCGTCCGGGAGAGGCTGATGACCTTCTATCGCGGCTTTGCCATCGATTCCGAGGGCCATATTCGCGGCGCGGAAGTGCTCGACTGCGCCGATGACGCGGCGGCAGCGACGGCGGCGCAAGCGCTGTTGGCGCTTCACCCGGCGGCTCGGCGCCTCGAGATCTGGCAGCTCGACCGGCGCGTCGCCGTGCTGACGCCCCAGCGCCGGAATGCTGCCTGAGCGCAAGCGATGCAAACTCGCGCCCGCATCGGCTTCTGGACGGGTCTGCGGCTCGCCGCCGCGACACTGCTGGTCTGGGGCGTCGCCATGCTGATCTTCATCGATGTCGACAAGCTGATCGCACGGTGACGCCCGGCGGTTGAGCCACGCGCCAAGCCGCGCAATTTTCGAGCAAACGCCCTAATGCGCGGAGCCGCCAGCGAGTGGCGGCTCCTTGAAGGTTCGTTCCTCTATAAAGGTGCGGACGATGCCCCCGCGGCGGGGCCCTGCCCCTGGCCGCGAGCGGAGTATCACCGGGCAACGTTAAGAGATGCTGAAGCGAAAGCAGTGGGGCGGATCGTTGCGCAATCTGCGCACCCGCCCCGGTAACGCTTCGTACCCACTCTGGGCCTGAGAGGAGCGCGCGCTCACCCGAACCGCCGCGGACGACCTCGCTTACGCAAGTTCGCCTAGCGCTTGAACAGAGAGTCGGCGCCGCTGCGCTGGCGGTGCTTTGCGGCGATCTCGCCGCGGACGCGCTCGATCTCCTGCTCGAGCTCGACGATATAAGCCTCGAGCTCGGCGATCGCGAGCGGCGCCAAGTCCCGCTTCTGCGGCGGCTTGCGGCGCGGCAGAAGATCCTCCTCGTCCATGGCCCTTGCCTCCCTGCTGTTGCCAGTCTGGCGCGGCCGGGCTAGAGGTTCAATCGACACGCAGCCGCGAGGGATGAACCCGAGATGACCGCACTTCCCGCCACGATGACCGCGATCGAGATCGCCGAACCGGGCGGCCCCGACGTGCTGAAGCCGGCGGAGCGGCCGATGCCGCTGCCGGGGGCCGGCGAAGTGCTGATCAAGGTGGCGGCGGCAGGAGTGAACCGTCCGGACGTGATGCAGCGCCAGGGGAATTATCCGCCCCCGCCCGGCGCTTCCGACATTCCCGGCCTGGAGGTCGCCGGCACGGTGGCGGCAGTGGGTCTCGGCGTCAACCACACCAAGCTCGGCGATGCGGTCTGCGCGCTCGTCACCGGCGGCGGCTATGCGACTTATTGCGTCGCTCCCGAGCCGCAATGCCTGCCCGTGCCCAATGGGCTGAGCATGGCCGAAGCCGCCGCCTTGCCAGAGACTTTCTTCACCGTCTGGACCAATCTCTTCGAGCGCGGGGAGCTCGAGCCGGGCGAGACGGTGCTGATCCATGGCGGCACCAGCGGCATCGGCACCACGGCGATCCAACTGGCCAAGGCGCTGGGCGCGGGCCAGATCTTCGCCACCGCGGGCAGCCGCGACAAATGCCATGCGGCGGAGAAGCTCGGCGCGACCCGCGGCATCGATTACAAGCACGAGGATTTCGTCAAGGTGGTGAAGGAGGCGACGGGCGGGCGCGGCGTCGACGTCATCCTCGACATGGTCGGCGGCGACTACATCCAGCGCAACATCAACGCGCTCGCGGTCGAAGGACGCATCGTCTACATCGCCTTCCTGCGCGGCCCGCAGACGGAGATCAACCTGATGCCGCTGATGCTGAAGCGCGGGACGCTCACCGGCTCGACCTTGCGCGCGCGCACGGTGGCGCAGAAAGGCGCCATCGCCGCGCCGCTCAGCCGCGTCGTCTGGCCGCTCCTCGAGCAGGGCAAGGTGAAGCCGCAGATTTACCGTACCTTCCCGCTGGCGCAAGCGGCCGAAGCACACCGGCTGATGGAAACTTCCGAGCATATCGGCAAGATCGTGCTTACGGTTTAGGCACCTTTCGCGGCGCCTTCCAACCTTCTATATAGCCCTCCTCCAGGCCTTGATCGTCGACCGTCGCGCGTCTGGGGCGCCACCCGGCGCGCCGCGGCAAGTATTTGAAAGACAAGGAGGAATTCTATGGCGCTCCCGCTCATGCCGAAAGCCACCGCAGTGTGGCTGGTCGAGAACACGTCGCTCACCTTCGACCAGATCGGCGAGTTCTCCGGCCTGCACGCCCTCGAAGTCCAGGCGATCGCCGATGGCGAGGTGGCGGTGCAGATGCAGGGGCTCGACCCCATCGCCAACGGCCAGCTCACCCTCGAGGAGATCGAGCGCTGCCAGAAGGACCCGACGGCACGGCTCAAGCTCGCGGCCGAAGCCGTGGCGGTGCCGATGGTGAAGCATCGTGGACCGCGCTACACGCCGATCGCCAAGCGCCAGGACAAGCCCGATGCCATCGCCTGGCTGCTGAAGAGCCATCCCGAGCTCAGCGACGGGCAGATCTCGAAGCTCATCGGCACGACCAAGCCGACGATCGCGGCGGTGCGCGACCGCACGCATTGGAACTCGACCAATATCAAGCCGCGCCATCCGGTGGCATTGGGCCTCTGCACGATGCAGGAGCTCGAGGCCGCAGTGGCGCGCGCCAACCGCGGCAAGAAAACGGTCGAGCCGCCGGAAGCGGCGGAAATCGTCGGCTCGGAAGACGGCGCGGCGCCGTAAGCCTCTTCATCGCTGCCAGGCGCCAGCGCTCAGCGCGTTCAGCCCTCTGAGCGGCCTCGCACGGCGTAGGTGATGACGGGCTCGGCGAAGCCCTTGACCGGCTCCGCGGGCATGGGCTCCAAGACAAAGCTTGCGTCGAGCTCGGCGCGCAACGCGTCGGTGACCAGGATGTCCGTTCGGTGAACGCGCGTGAGCGCCTGTACCCGCGCGGCGAGGTTAACCGCACGGCCGATAAAGGCGTATTCGCGCCGCTCGCGCGAGCCCACGAGGCCGGCGAACCCGGGGCCGCGGTCAATGCCGATCCCAATGGCGATCCGCGGTAATCCTTCGCGTTCCAGTTCAGCGTTGTAGTCGCGGATCGCCGCCCGCATGGCGAGCGCCGCGCGCACGGCATCGTCGCACTGCCAGGGATTGCGCTCGATGGCGCCGAAATAGGCGACGATACCATCGCCGACGAAGCTTCCCACCTGGCCGCGATGCTCTTCGATCGCATCGCTCATACGCCGGTAGTAGCCATTGAGGAGGCGGACCAGGAGCCCTGGCTCCATCTGCTCGCTGAGCGCGGTGAAGCCGACCAGATCGACGAACATCGCGGTCGCCACCTTGCGCTCCGCTTGACGCGAGGTATCGGCCTCCATGCCGTCGGCGATGAGCCGCTGCACCACACCCGCCGGCGCGAGACGGGAGCACGCCTGCTGCAATCCTTCGAGCGCGCCGGCCGCCGCTTCAAGCTGCCGTTCGAGACGCCCCTGATGGCGCCGTTGGCGAAAAAGCGCGGCGGCGAGAATCGCAATGACCAAAAGCGCGGCACCGAGGGCGAGGTGCCAGGTCATGCGTCGTCCAGCACCATCGCGCCGAGACGGCAGAAACCGTTCGCCAGCGACGCGACGCCGATTGCCTCGGTAAGCTGCACGCCTGAGAGATGGCCGTGGAGAGTGCGGGCGCGGCGCTGGAGCGCCGCGGGCTCATACCAGATGGTCTCGCGCGCGAAGCGCACCAGCAGCCGCTCCTGCGCATCGAGTTCTGGAGCCTCGAGATGGCTCAGGACCTGCGCGAGCGCCGCCTCGCGGAGATCCTCGCCCGCCAGCGCCTCGCCGATCTCCCGAGCGCATACCGGGCAGCCCAGCCCCCGGGCGACGACGGCGAGCATCAAGAGCTTGGACCGCCGCGTGAGCGCCGACGACGCCCACATCGCTTCGAGGGTCAGGCTCAATACCGGGGCAATCGGCGAGCCGGCATAGGCTTCTACCAGGCGTCGATAGGGATATCGCGGCGCACGAGCGCGCGGCATCGCCCCGCCGCGGAAGCGGTGCTTCTGCAGGAGACGCTTGATCAGAGGCCGCAGGAGCCGCATTGGGAGCTGATCGGGCATCCGCTCCAGCGGGCGCGACGGGATTGCAGGGATCGTGTGCACGCGGTTGAGGAAATCGGTGATGGCGACGACGAACGCAATCTCCTTCATCTCGTCGTCGCCGAAGCCGGCGCGGCGCAGCGCCTGCCGGGCCTCGCGCGCGCCCGCCGGACCGATGCGCGACTGGCTGCGCGCGAAAGCAAGAGTGGCGGCCGTCCGGGCGGCGCGACGATCCGAATAGCTCAGCTGCTGCTCCAGGCGCTCGATGCGCTCATCGCTCATACCCTGCGCCCGCAACAGCGCCCGGACGGCCGCGTAGCAGAAGCGGCAGGAGTTCTCCTGGCTGACGACCAGGGTCACGAGGTCCGCGACGTCCTGGTCGAGATGCATCAACAGACCCAGCTCGGGGTGCAGATCGACGATCGCGCGCGCCACCCATGGCACCGCAACGAAATACCGAAGCGACGGAACCGGCAGACCCAACCTGCGCCGGGCGTAACTTTCCAGCGTTCGGTCGCGGTGCGGCTCGATGAGACAGGCCTCCCAGGCGACATGCTCGAGGGCGCTCGTCATGATCCTGCTCTAGGATGGCGGCCGCGCGGCCTCCCCGCGCCCATATCCCACCGCCTTCAGCGCCTCGGCGATCTCGGCGAGGATGACGGGATCGTCGATGGTGGCCGGCATGCGGTACTCCTCGGCATCGGCGATGCGGCGCATGGTGCCGCGCAGAATTTTCCCTGAGCGCGTCTTCGGCAGGCGCTGCACCACCACCGCGGTCTTGAAGCTCGCCACCGGGCCGATGCGCTCGCGCACCAGGCTCACCGCCTCTTCCGCCACCTGCGCCGCGGGCTTCGCCGCCCCCGCCTTCAGCACGAGCAGTCCCACCGGGACCTGTCCCTTCAGCGCGTCGTTGACGCCGATGACGGCGCATTCGGCGACGTCGGGATGCGCGGCCAGCACTTCCTCGATGCCGCCGGTCGAGAGCCGGTGCCCGGCGACATTGATGATGTCGTCGGTACGCGTCATGACGAAGACATAGCCGTCCTCATCGACATACCCGGCATCGGCGGTTTGGTAGTAGCCGGGATATTCGGCGAGATAGGAACTGACGAAGCGGTCGTCGGCGTTCCACAGGGTCGGCAGCGTCCCCGGCGGCAGCGGCAGCTTCAAGCAGAGCGCGCCGATCTCGCCGCGCTTCAGCTCGTGGCCGTCGGCGCCGAGGACGCGCAACTCCCAGCCCGGCACCGGCTTGGTCGAGGAGCCATGCTTCACCGGCAGCCGCTCGAGGCCGAGGCAGTTGGCGGTGATCGGCCAGCCGGTCTCGGTCTGCCACCAATGGTCGATCACCGGCACCTTGAGCTGCCGCTCGGCCCATTCGACGGTCGGCGGATCGGCGCGCTCGCCGGCGAGGAAGAGCGCGCGGAACTTCGCCATGTCGTGCCGGCGCAGCAGCGCGCCCTCGGGATCCTCGCGCTTGATGGCGCGAAAGGCGGTCGGCGCGGTGAACATCACGGCGACGCCGTGCTCGGCGATAACGCGCCAGAAGACGCCGGCATCGGGCGTGCCGACCGGCTTGCCCTCGTAGAGCACGCTGGTGCAGCCATAGAGCAGCGGCGCGTAGACGATGTAGGAATGGCCGACGACCCAGCCGACATCGGACGCGGTCCAGAACACCTCGCCCGGCGCGAGGCCATAGATGTTGGCCATCGACCAATGGAGTGCCACCGCATGTCCGCCATTGTGGCGGACGATCCCCTTGGGAATGCCGGTGGTGCCGGAGGTGTAGAGAATGTAGAGCGGATCGGTGGCGTCGACGGCAACGCAAGGCGCCGGGCGCGCCGCGGCGACGCGCTCTTCCCAATCGTGATCGCGCCCGGGGATGAGCGCGGCCTTCGCCATCGGCCGCTGCAGGATCATGCACGCCGCGGGCTTCGCCGTGGCGAGCGCGATGGCCTGATCGAGCAGCGGCTTGTAGGGGACGACGCGCTGCACCTCGATGCCGCAAGAGGCGGAGAGGATCAGCTTGGGCTTGGCGTCGTCGATGCGCGTCGCCAGCTCCGGCGCGGCAAAGCCGCCGAAGACCACCGAATGAATGGCGCCGAGCCGGGCGCAGGCGAGCATCGCCATCGCGGCTTCCGGCACCATGGGCATGTAGATGAGGACACGGTCGCCCTTGGCGACGCCGAGCCCCTGCAGCGCGCCGGCGAGCAGCGCCACCTGATCGCGCAGCGCCCGGTAGGTGAAGGCGCGGATCTGGCCGGTGACGGGGCTGTCATAGATGAGCGCCGCCTGCTCGCCGCGGCCTCTCTCGACATGCCGGTCGAGCGCGTTCCAGCAGGTGTTGAGCCGGCCGCCGGGAAACCACCG
>DASQSR010000448.1:0-15214 GCA_035642295.1 Allostellaceae bacterium
AAGATCTGTCGCCTGCTGGAGGATGTTCTGAAGGACGAGGCGTTCGTCGCGCGCCATCTCGGCGACGAGGTCGGCGAGCGCCATGTGCTCTACGAGGATCCCGAGCTCGGCTTCTGCCTCCTTGCCCATGTCTACACCGGCGCGCGCGAGAGCCGGCCGCATGATCACGGGCCGTCCTGGGCGATCTACGGCCAGGCGCGCGGCGTCACCGAGATGAGCGATTACGCCCTGGTCGAGCCGGCGATGGACGGCAAGCCCGGCAAGGTCCGGCATCTGCGCACCTACACGCTGACACCCGGCATGGCGCATCTCTATAACGAGGGCGATCTCCATGCCCCGCGCCGCGTCGGCCCGACCCGGCTGCTGCGCGTCGAGGACATGAACATGGACAAGGTGAAGCGCCGCCCCTACGAGCTGGCGTGAGGGTCGGACAGCGCTCAGCCCGCGGGCAAGGGCTGTGGCGCGGTGTCGCCCGGCATTGCCGCGGCGCCCGCGAGCTGACGGTGCGCCAAGGAGTAGTAGGCGATCATGACTGCGAGCTCGAGAAAGTCGAGCACGGACGAGATCGCCTCGAGCAGCCCGCCACCTTGCGTGAACGAGACGAAAGCGCCGCTGCTCATCATGAACTTGGTCGTGGCTGTCATCTTGGGGCGGAGCAGTACCGGCACGAGCGCCTCGAGGACGAAGTATGGCAAATAGCAGGCGAGTGAGCCGACATAGAGTCGCAGCCAGTTGCCGCGATCGCGCTCCAAAGCATGGTTGGCCGGGTCGGGATCGTCGGCCGCGACCGCCGGAAAGATGAGCATCAGCCGGGCGCCCGCGATCCAAAGGATCGGGAGGTAGGCTAAGCTGGCCGCGAACCACCAGCGCATCGCGACCAAGGTGTTTGCTCCGCCGGAGACCGCAATTGCGAACATCTGTGTGGACAGCTTCACAAAAATCAGCGACGGCACGCCGAGAAGCAGGGCGATGACCAGTCCATAGCCAAAAAACCGCCATTCGCGCCGGCGCAAGCGCAGGACGGCCCACCATGGCCTGACCTCGCCGAAGATCACGGCGCGGTGCAAGGCGACCGAGAAGGAGAGCAGGCCGAGGCCGATGACGATGAGACCGCCGAAGCCCAGTCCTATCGTGGCCCAGACAAGCTGTGCCGTCAGACTGGGCCCGGGCTGCGGCGGGAGGACCATCCGAAAGAGCGCGAGCAGTGCCTGCCAGAACCAGGGCAGGGCCAGCCAGAACCAGGCGAGGCGCAGGAATCGCAACGGGTGGCGGAAGATGAATGCATAGGCGTCGGCGATCGTGCGCCAGAACGCGAGCTTGATCATGGAGCATCCCCCCTAGCTGGGGCGAATGCTGCGGGCCTTCCCTCAATCGTGCAAGCGAATTGGTGTCGGACCGGCTCTGCTCACTCCCCGCGGGAGCCGCCCCATGCCGCGCTCCTGCTATTTCGGCGCGCTGGCGCCGTCCTTGGGGTGGTCGTTCGCGTATTCGTGCCAGCCCGCGGCATCGGCCTCCTTGCGGCAGAGATAGCCGCCGTCGGTGGTGTTGCCGTAGAGCTGCGTGCCTTTGCGATGATAGATGCCGCCGCCCTTGACGTTGGACCAGACCACCTCGTCCTTGGGGCAATGCTTTTGCGCCGCCGCTTCGAAGTCGAACTCCTTGACCTCGCGCGCCTCGGCGAGCGCCGGGAGCAGCAGCAGGGCGAGGGCCACGAGGCCGGGCAATGGTTTCATCGTCTGGGTTCCTTGGCGGGATGCTCGATCTATTTCGCGGGATGCTCGATCTATAGTGCCGACGCCGCTTGCTATAAAGAGCGCGACGGCGCAGCGCGCCGGGGAGGAACGGACCGATGGAGCAGAACCCGCCGAGCTGGCAGGACCAGTTCTACGACCTCTTGCGCCGCAATGCTTGTCCGCTGCTGCGCAGCGCTTTCAGCGGCTTCAAACGCTCTTCCACTGCTGGTAGGCTAACCCCTTATCAGGGCGGACTCGACGGGTAAGCATTGAGCCGCTGTGTCACTTTGGAGGCGTGGTGGAGGCTGTCATGAGAGACAATGACTCCGCTCATGATGGGCGTCGCGCAACTCACAGAATGAGACGTCTTTGGCGGGCGATTCAACGCCGCCCTACTTCGACGATCGTTTACTTGGCTCTCGCCGGATTCGTCGGGCTCTGGATTGCCGGACTTCTCGGTGCATACGTCGTGGCGGTCGGAACCGTAGTCGGCACCGTGGCGATTGCCGTCTCAAGCATCAGCGCGGAGCACATTCGCGACAAATGGATTGTCGCTGGTTTGGGCACGGCGCTTGTTGGAGCTTGCGCAGCATTAGATACCGCCGAGCAGTTGCACGCAGTGAAGCTGAAGAATGCGCTGGAATCGGAAATTCAGGAATACGCGACCCGCCCCACGAATAAAACTGAATTTTTGGGCTTTCTCGATTCGAGGCTCCACGACTGTCTCAATCGTCCATCCGTTGACGTCGACCACTGCGCCGATCTGGAGACGCTCCTGGAGCATATCAATCCCGCTCACGGTGGGGTGCCATACTATACGGGAGAAATCCTGCGCTATCGTGGGCGTGTCCGCGATAGCGACGACAGCTTCTACAACTACCTCGAGGCTGAAAGCCGGGTGCTGCCCAGGGATCAACGCGATAATGGGTCGGCGTCGGTCTGCAACACCAATGGCATCGGTTTTTGCGACCAAAGAACCAGCTGGGTTTGCCATACGCTTGCAAATGATCTCTTTCGTCGCGGCTGCGATGCAGGCGATCCCAACCAGCGCTTGGACTTTTTTGTTCGCGCCCAAGAGCAGCTGAAATGCGAGCAGAAGCATTTCACTGGCGGTTTTGAGCAGCGTCTGGGCACGAGACCTATGACCACGACGGATTTGGCAGTCGCTCTAAAACCTCAATTGAATGATCCCGCGCGAAAGTGCGACGCGCCGCCTCCTCGCTTCTAGCCCCAATGACGGGTGCACGCGTCCCAACCTCTTCTCGCCGGGGCTGGCCCGCTCACCTGAGAGCCGGCGTCCCCTAATTCATCAACCCGTAGAACTTCCCCGCATTCTCGCAGGTGATCTTGTAGGTCGCCTCCGGCGAGAGATGGCCGAACTGCTCGGCGATGTATTTCGTGGATTCCGGCCACACGCCGTCGCCATGCGGGTAGTCGCAGCCCCACATCAGCGATTCCACGCCCATCTCCTCGACCAGCTTGCCGCCGATGCGGTCGAACTGGAACGTCGCCTTGCATTGCCGGCGCCAATAGTCGCTCGGCTTCATCTTGAGGCCGAGATCGGTGAAGCGATCCTCCCATTCGAAATCCATGCGGTCGAGCGCATAGGGGATCCAGCCGATGCCGCTTTCGCCGAAAGCGACGCGGATGCGCGGATAGCGCTCCAGCACCGCCGCGCCCATCAGCGCCGCGAGGATGTTGATGAGGTTCATCTGGAAGCCGGAGACGACGGTGAAGAAGGCGGCGCGCCGCGTCTTCCCCGTCTGGTCCTCGAACACCTTGGGCGGCAGCGTCGGGAAGGTGTGGAAGTGGAGCGGCAGCCCCACTTCGTTCACCGCCTGCCACAGCGGCTCCCAGATCGGGTGCCACATCGGCTCCATGTCCCAGGAGCAGGAGAGCTCCAATCCGCGCAGCCCCATCTTGGCGACGCGATGGACCTCCTTCACCGCCGCGTCGATATCGCCATAGGGGAGGCACGCCAGGCCGATCTGCCGCTCGGGATAATGCCGGCAGAATTCCTTGAGCCAGTTGTTGTAGATGCGCAGCATCTCGTTGGCCGCTTCGCGGTCGTTCAGCCGGCCGGCGGCGCCGAGGATGCCATAGATCACTTCGGCGTCGATGCCGTCGCGGTCCATGTCCTTGATGCGCAGCTCCGGGTCGGAGACGCGGCGGATGCCCTTCTTGCCGTCGTCATAGAGCCCGGTCGCGGCCATGATGTCGACGCGCGCATGGCTGCCGGGGACGAATTTCTGTCCCGACGGGCCGACGCCGTTGACGAGGCCGAAATTGGCGCCGTTGCGCGCCGTCCAGCGCGGCCCGTCCGGCCCGTCGGCGACGAAGGGCATGCGCTCCTTCAGCTCGCGCGGCGCCTCGGAGACGAAAAGA
Source organism: Allostellaceae bacterium (assembly GCA_035642295.1). Classification (GTDB taxonomy): domain Bacteria; phylum Pseudomonadota; class Alphaproteobacteria; order ATCC43930; family CGMCC-115725; genus DAHUYF01. The sequence goes on from DASQSR010000448.1 coordinate 4,119, forward strand.
TCGGGCGGCATCCAGGGCAGGTCGAGATGGCAATCGGCGGAAATCCTGCGGTATTGCATCGCTTCCTCCTCGCGCGCGGCGCCTCTCAGGGCATCGGGGTCAGTTGAGCCTCAACTCGGTGATGTGGCGGGGATCGGGCTTGATCTCGCCGCGCTCGACCCGATGCACGATCTCGGTCAAGGCGGCATTGGCGCGGGCGGGCAGCCCCAGCTCCGTCGCCTTGAGGGCGACGAACCCGTTCAGGAAATCGATCTCGGTGCGGCGTCCCTTCACCACGTCCTGGCCCATCGACGGGCGCTGCTCGGCCGAAAGATATTTCGTGCCGGCGAGCATCTGCTCGCTGCAGGTGTCGAACGCCGCCCGATCGCCTTCGCCGGCGCGCGCCACCGTCTCCGGCGGCAGGTGCAGCACCTCCTCCAGCTGGTAGCCCAGCGCGATGCCGGTGCGGATCGCCTCGGACCCCAGGCGCAGCATGAAGCGCCGCGTCGTCTCGTTCGTAACGCACTCGTTGCTGCCGAGCCCGGTCGAGGCGGAGAGCCCGTTGCCCATGACATTGGCGACCAGCTTCGACCAGCGCTCGCCCCAGAGATTGGTCGTCGTCTTGGCGCTGTCGGATGTCGCGACCAGGCGCCGCACTTCCTCGGCGCGCGGCGTGATGCGGCCGTGGACCTCGCCCGTGCGAAAGACGGTGTGGCGCTCGCCACCCTTGCCGGCGCCGCGATGCACATGGCCGGGCGCGCGCAGTTCGACGGTGATGCGGCTCGCGATGCAGCCCAGCGTCTTGCCCCAGCCGACGACCTCCGCCACCGTCGCCTCGTTCATGCAGTTCTGCAGCGAGACGACGAACCCGTCGGGCGCGAGATAGGGGCGGATCAGCATCGTCGCCCAGGCGGTGTCATAGGATTTCATGCACACGAAGGCGATGTCGATCGGCGCCTCCTTGGTGAGCCCCTGCACCTCGGTGAGGTGGAGCGCGCGCACCGGCACGGTGAATTCCGGCACCTGCATCGCATGGGTGACGCGCAGCCCCTGGCGCCGCATCGTCTCGACATGCTCGGGCCAGGGATCGATGAAGGTCACGTCCTCGCCTGCCTGCGCCATATGCGCGCCGCAATAGCCGCCGACCGCGCCGACGCCGACGACCGCAATCTTCCGTCCCATGGCCTCCGCCCTCGCTTATTTCTCCGTCAGGAACTCGTGCATCCAGCGCCGATGCTCCGCCTCGCGCGTCACCATCTTCATGAGGTCGGGCGAGGCGACACCCGGCAGGTCCTTCGGCTTCACCCCTTGGTGCAGCGCCTTCAGCGTGTCGTAGACGGCGCGCACCGCGGCGAGGAAAGGCTGGTGCCCCTGCAGCGCGACGCGCACGCCACGCGCGGCGAGATAATCGAGATCGTCGAGCTCGCCGGCGCCGCCCCCGATGATGATGGGGCGATTGACCGCGGCGGCGATGGCGTCGAGGTCGGCGCGCTTCTTGAGGCCGACGAAGAACAGCGCATCGACGCCGGCTTCGGCATAGGCCTTGGCGCGGGCGATCGTGTCCTCGATCCCGGTGACCGAGATCGCCTGGGTGCGGCCGGCGATGACGAGGCCGGGATCCTGCCGCGCCGCCAGCGCCGCGCGCATCTTGCCGACGCCTTCCGCGATCGGAATGAGCCGCGCCTCCTCGGCCGCGCCGAAATTCGCCGGCAGCGCCGTGTCCTCGATCGAGAGCGCGGCGATCCCCGCGGTCTCGAGCTCCTCGACCGTGCGCATCACGTTGAGCGCATTGCCATAGCCGTGATCGGCATCGACCAGCACCGGCAGCTTCGCCGCGCGGCAGATGCGATAGGCCTGCTCGGCGAACTCGCTGAGGGTGAGGAGGATGAGGTCGGGGTTGCCGAGGACGGTGAACGAGGCGATCGAGCCTGCGAACATGCCGATCTCGAAGCCGACCTGCTCGGCGATGCGGGCGGAGATCGGGTCGAAGACCGAGCCGGGATGGAGGCAGCGCGATCCCTTAAGCAGGCTGCGGAATCGCTGACGACGCTCGCTCCACTCCATCCGTCTCTCCCTCCCTCGCGGCTGTTTCCCAGCTTTTGAGCCCGATTATGGGCCGGGGCCTCCGCCGCTGTCCATGCGCCTTAAGCGGGGCTGCCTTGCGCTCCCGTCCCCGGCCGCGCCGGCATCGGCTATGCTGGCGGTCGAGGCGCCGGGCCTCGGGGGTGTGGGATGACGGGCAGGCTCGTCGCGATCATGGGGCCGTCGGGAGCGGGAAAGGACACGCTCATCGCCTATGCCCGCGCCCGCTCGGACCCCGCGCGCGTCTTTTTCGCCCATCGCTACATCACCCGGCCGGCCGCCTCGGGCGGCGAGAACCACGTCGCGCTCTCCGAGGCTGAGTTCCGCGCGCGGCGCGACGCGGGGCTCTTCGCGCTTTCCTGGGAAAGCCACGGCTTCGCCTATGGCATCGGCCGCGAGCTCGATCTCTGGCTGGCCGCCGGCGTCACCGTCGTCGCCAACATCGCTCGCGCCGCTTGGGACGACGCGGCACGAAGCTATCCCAGGCTTTCGGGCGTCCTCGTCACCGCGGCGCCCGCGGTGCTGGCCCATCGCCTCGCCGCGCGCGGTCGCGAGGACGAAGCCGCCATCGCCGAGCGCCTCGCCCGCGAAGTCCCGCTGCCGCCGCACCTCGCGCTCCACACGCTCGACAACAGCGGCGACATCGCCGTCGCCGGCGACGCACTGCTCCGCCTCCTGGCGACGGCCTGAACGTCAGTCGCGGAACGCCGCCATCACCCTGGTGACGAACCCGTCATAGGCGGCGGGGGCGAGCCAGCGGCTGACGGCGACGATGCCGGTGGCCGGATCGATCCAGCTGACATTGCCGCCGGCGCCGACCGCGAAGAAGCTCTCGGCCGAGGCCGCGCGATGGCGCGCGTGGCCGCGGTTCAGCCACCAGAGGAAGCCGTAATCGGGCTTGATCGGGCAGGGCTCGGTCGAAAACGCGATCCAGCGCTCGTCCAGCACCTGCCGCGCGCCCCAGCGGCCGCGCCGCAGCATCAGCAGCCCGATCCGCGCCTGGTCCTCGGCGTGAATGAACATGCCGCCGCCCCAATGCCCGCCGCCCGAGACGGATTCGACCGGCTTGCCGCCGATCTCGACGACGGAATTGCGATAGCCGCGCCATGCCCAGCTCTCTGAGGCGCCGATCGGCGCCATGATGCGCTCGGCGAACACCTCCGGCAGCGCCTGGGCGAAGCGGCGCAGCAAGGCGAGGCTGAAGCGATTGACGCGGACATCGTTGTATTCCCAATGGCGCCCGGGCGGCGCCAGGTCCCGATGCGTCCCCTTCGCCTTGCCGCGGCCTTCCAGCGAGAGATCGCGGTTGCGGTCGACGAGGTCGGGCTTGCCCCACAGCGTCCCCTCCCATTCCGAGGTCTGCTGCAGCAGGTGGCGCCAGGTGATGGCGCCGTTATGGGGCCCCTCGAACCCGCCGTCCCTAACGCTGACGCCGACGGGCGCGTCGAGATCGGCGATGAGCCCGTCGGCAACGGCGACCCCCGCCAGGATCGAGAGATAGCTCTTCGCGACGCTGAAGGTCATGTCGACCCGCCGCGTGTCGCCCCAGCGGGCGACGATGCGCCCATGCCGCAGAATGAGCCCGTTGGGATCGCCCCGCGGCCGCGTCGGGCCGATGATCTCGCTCCACGGCCCCTCCTCGAAATGCCCCTTGGCGATTACCGCAGCGAGATCGCGCTCCCACGGCGTCTCATGCGCCCGCGCAAACGCCACCGCTTCCTCGAGCGATTTGGCGTCGAAGCCTGCAGCCTCCGGCGCCGCCCGTTCCCACGGCGTCCCGTCCGGCCCGGGACTATAGAGATCATCACGCATGGCAGCCTCAAAAGTACCCGAACTTCATACCGTATCGCCCCACCTCACCGACAACCCGTTCGCCGGCTTCGCCGGCGAACCCTCCGGGGCCGCGCGTCGCAGCGCGGCCGGGTCACCCCCTGCGGGGCCGGTCGCAAAGCGACCGGCCGGGTTGTCCCTCTCGCCCCTCAGGGGCGGAGAGGGAGGGACCCGCGTAGCGGGAGGGTGAGGTGGGGCGCCGACGGTCTCGCTCCTCTAAATCCGTCAACTCGAATACTACCGCCCCAGGATCTGCGTCACCGCGCCGCCGACCGCGGTGCGCGCGCCGTCCACCACCCATTGCGCGCCGTTGACATTGCCGGCGCGGTCCGAGCAGAGGAAGAGCACGATCTCGGCAATCTCCTCGGCGGTGGTGTAGCGGCCGGAGGGAATGCCCGCTTTGTAGCGCTGGCTGATGGCGTCGGGATTGTCGGGGTCGAGCTGGCTTTCGAGCGAGCGGATCATTCGCGTCTCGACCGGGCCGGGGCACACGGCGTTGACGCGGACGCCTTGTCGCGCGACTTCGCCGGCGGCGACCTTGGTGAGGCCGATCACCGCGTGCTTGGACGCGACATAGGCGGACATGCCGGGCGTCCCGACGAGGCCCGCGACCGACGCGGTGTTGACCACCGCGCCGCTCTTCTGCCGCAGCATCGCCGGCAGCACGTGCTGGAGGCCGAGGAAGATGCCTTTGACGTTGACGGCGATCACCGCATCGAACGTCGTTTCGTCATACTCGGTGGTGGGCGCGACGCGGCCCTCGATGCCGGCGTTGTTGAAGAAGCAATCGATGCGGCCATAGGCGTCGAGCGCCGCCTTGACGTAAGCCGCGACCTCGCTGGCGCGGGTGACGTCGGCGGCAACGAACCGCGCCTCGCCGCCCGCCTCGCGCAGGGCGCCTGCGAGCTTTTCGCCGGCCGCGGTATCGCGGTCGACCAGCAGCAGCTGCGCGCCGCCGCGGCCGAAGGCGCGCGCGGCGGCGCCGCCGATGCCGCCCGCAGCGCCGGTGATGACCACGCTCTTGCCGTTGAACTCCATGGCGTCCTCCCCTCCCGTTGGGAGCACCACTCTACACCCATGCCCTTCCCTGGCACGCCCGGCTTTGCCACACTGCCGCCATGGCCTCCGATCCCGAGATTGCCGCGCTCGCCCGCCTCATCGGCGCGGCGCAGCGCGCGGTCGTCTTCACCGGCGCCGGCATCAGCACCGAGTCCGGCATTCCCGATTTCCGCAGTCCCGGCGGCATCTGGACCAAGTTCAAGCCGATCTATTTCGATGCCTTCATCGCCTCCGAGGAAGCACGGCGCGAGGCCTGGCGGCAGAAATTCGCCACCGATCCGACGATCCGCGAGGCGAAGCCCAATCGCGGCCACCGCGCCGTCGCTGCGCTGGTGCACCGCGGTCCCGTCGCTGCCGTCATCACCCAGAACATCGACGGGTTGCACCAGGCCTCGGGCGTGCCGGAAGCGCGGCTCATCGAGCTCCATGGCAACACCACTTACGCGCATTGCCTCGATTGCGCGTCCCGCTACGAGATCGAGGCGCTGCGCCTTGCCTTCGCGCAGGACGAGACGCCGCCGCGCTGCGATACCTGCGGCGGGCTGGTGAAGACGGCGACGATTTCCTTCGGCCAGCCCATGCCGGTCGAAGCGATGCGCCGCGCCGAGCAGGAGACGCTCGCCGCCGATCTCTTCATCGTCGCCGGCTCGTCGCTGGTGGTCTATCCCGCCGCCGGTTTTCCCGAGCTCGCCAAGCGCAACGGCGCACGCCTCGTCATCATCAACCGCGATCCCACCGGGCTCGACGAGGTCGCCGATCTCGTCCTCAACCGCGCCATCGGCGAGACGCTGGGCATCGCGGTCGGCGTCGCGTGACGCGGCTCGCCCGCGCCATAGCGCGCTGAAGCGCCGCTGACGGTCCGCTGCATATCGACCGTGCGTCCTTCGACAGGCTCAGGATGAGGAAGATCGAGGATGGCCCCCGCCAGGGGCCACAACGAGAAGTGCTTATCCTGAGCCTGTCGAAGGACGCACCCTGCTCATGCTGCCGCCCGCCTAAGGGGTGCTGTGGTAGCATTTGCCGACGCGCTCTTTGACATCGTGAATGTGTGAGTGATCAGTCGTCAGTCGTCAGTTTTGGTGCCACCCCACCCCAACTGAAAACCGATAGCTGACAACTGACGACTCAGTCGGAGTGAGTCAGTGAATCACCCCCAGAAAAAATGAGTCACTGGTGTACACCAGTGAATCACACCCCTCCCCGTAGCTTTTCGCTTGACACGCGGCGAACGCGCTCTGCGCGTTCGTCCGCGGCGGCGACAGCGATTGCGCAGCAATCGCGAGAGCCGCACCGTGCGGGCTAGCTCAGCCGCCGTTTTCCGCGTCGCGGATCGCGCGCCAGAGGCGCTCGGGCGTCACCGGCATGTCGATGTGGCGGATGCCGTAAGGCGCGAGCGCATCGATGACCGCATTCATCACCGAAGGCAGCGAGCCGGCGCAACCGGCTTCGCCGCAGCCCTTGACGCCGAGCGGATTGGTCTTGGCCGGCACCGGGTGGCTCTCGAAGTCGAACATCGGCGCGTCGCTGGCGCGCGGCATGGCGTAATCCATGTAGCTGCCGGTGAGGAACTGGCCTTCCTCGTCATAGACCGTGCGCTCCATCAGCGCCTGGCCGATGCCCTGGACGATGCCGCCATGGGCCTGGCCCTCCGCCAGCAGCGGATTGAGCAAAACGCCGAAGTCGTTGACCATGGCATAGCGGACCACGGCGATGCGCCCGGTCTCGGGATCGACCTCCACCTCGGCGATGTGGCAGCCATTGGGAAACGCCGAGGGCGGCGAGTTGGTCGAGAGCGCGACGTCGAGCGATTGCGGCAGCTCCGGTGGCAGCGCGAGGCCCGAGCGCAGCTTCGCCGCCAGCTCCAAGAGGCCGATCGAGCGGTCGGTGCCGGCAATGGCGAAGCGGCCCTGGACGTACTCGATATCGGCCGCCGCCGCTTCGAGCACGAAGCCGGCGATCTCCTTGCCGCGCTTGATCACCTCCTGGCTCGCTTCGACCAGGGCCGAGCCGCTGGCCATCGCCGAGCGCGAGCCGCCGGTGCCGCCGCCCACCACCAGCTCGTCGCTGTCGCCTTGCAGCAGCCGGAGGCGCTCGAAGGGAATGCCGAGGCGGTCGACCACCACCTGCGCCAGCGGCGAGCCGTGGCCCTGGCCGTAATCGAGCGTACCGGTGATCATCGTCACCGTGCCGTCGGCCTCGAAGCGCAGCCCGCCCATCTCCTTGCCCGCCGGCGCCGTCACTTCGAGATAGGAGCCGATGCCGCGGCCGCGCAGCTTGCCGCGCGCGCGGCTTTCTGCCTTGCGCCGCTCGAAGCCCTGCCAATCCGCCAGCGCCAGCGCCTTGTCGAGAACTTGGGTGAACTCGCCGCTGTCGTAGAGCATGCCCGACGACGCCTTGAAGGGGATGGCCTCGGCGCGGATGTGATTCCTGCGGCGCAGCTCGACGCGGTCGATGCCGAGCTCGGCGGCGGCGGCGTCGATCAGCCGCTCCATGTAGTAATTGCCTTCCGGCCGCCCGGCGCCGCGATAGGCGCCGATCGGCGTGGTGTTGGTGAGCATGCCCTTGGTCGAGACCTGGAGCAGCGGCGTCTTGTAGACACTCACCACGTTCTTCACGGCATTGACGCTGAACGGCAGCACCGCGACCGCGAAGGCGCCGGCATTGCCGTAGCCGGTGAGGCGCACGGCGAGGAAGTTGGCGTCGCCATCGAGCGCCAGCTCCGCTTCCATCTCGTGGTCGCGGCCGTGATGGTCGCTGAGGAAGCTCTCCGAGCGCTCATCCGTCCATCGCACCGGCCGGCCGAGCGTTTTCGCCGCATGCAGGAGACAGACATACTCGGGAAAGACCGAGGATTTCATGCCGAAGGAGCCGCCGACATTGTCGGTCAGCACATGCACTTTCTCCGGCGGCACGCCGAGAATGTCCTTCAGCGTCTGGCGCAGGCCGAAGACGCCCTGGCAGCCGAGATGCAGCGTGAAGCGCTCCTTGCCGGGATCATAGGCGGCAAGCGCCGAGCGCGGCTCCATGGCATTGACGACGATGCGGTTGCTGGTGAGCTTGAGGCGCGTCACATGCGCAGCCTTGGCGAAGGCCGCGGCGACCGCCGCCGTATCGCCGTAGTGGAAATCGAGCACGATGTTGCCCGGCGCTTCCGGGTGCAGCTGCGGCGCGTCCGGCGCCGCCGCGTCCTCGGGCGTGGTGACGACGGGAAGCCCGTCGATCTCGACCTCGACCGCTTCGGCCGCGTCCTTCGCCTGCAGCGCCGTTTCGGCGACGACGAAGGCGACCGCTTCGCCGACGAAGCGCACGCGCTCGGGCGGCAGCGCCGGGCGCGGCGGCGCCGGCATCGTCGAGCCGTCCTTCATCGGCACCATCATCATCGGCTTGATCGGGCTATAGCCGCGGAGATCGGCGGCGGTGTAGACGCCGAGCACGCCGGGCATGCGCCGCGCCTCCTCGGCATCGATGCGCCGGATCGTGCCATGGGCGACGCGGCTGCGCACCATCGCCGCATGGACCTGGCCCGCCAGCGTGATGTCGTCGGTATAACGGCCGCGGCCGCGCAGCAGCTTGGGATCTTCCATCCGCGGCACCGGTTGCCCGATGCCGAACTTCGTCAGAGCCAGATCGGTGCTGTCCATCCCCTCGCTCCCGCTTGCCGCTTGTGGCGGCGGTGTTTGCTGGCCGCTCGCCGCTGCTCAGGGTAGGCGAGAGGCGCGGGGGGCGGCAACCCGCCGCCCCGGCGTTTCAGCCATGCTTATCGCGAAGGGGTGCTGCGCGCCGGGGACGGGGCGGCTGCGGGCTTGCTACACTCCGCGCTCGCTAAGGAGCTCCGATTTGTCCGAACGTCCCAACGGCCTGCGCCCGATCGTCGAAGCGATGCCGTTCTCCAAGATCGGCCAGGTGGCGATGGCCGGGCTCGGCGACCCCGCCGTCATCCCGCTGTGGTTCGGCGAAAGCGACCTGCCGACGCCGGCCTTTATCAGCGAGGCCGCGGCGCGGGCACTCAGCGCCGGCCACACTTTCTACACCTTCAAACGCGGCATTCCGGAGCTGCGGCAGGCCATCGCCGGCTATCTCGCCCGGCTCTACCGCCGGCCGATGAGCGCCGAGCGCGTCATCGTCACCTCTTCGGGCATGAGCGGCATCATGTTCATGGCCCAGGCGCTGATCGAAGCCGGGGACAATATGGTGGTGCTGTCGCCGGTCTGGCCCAACATCAACGATGCCGTGACCGTGCTCGGCGGCGAGGCCCGTGCCGTCGCGCTCGCGCCGACCGAGGCCGGCGGCTGGCGGCTCGACCTCGAGCGGCTGATGGCGGCCTGTGACGAGCGAACCCGCGCGATCTTCGTCAACTCGCCGGGCAATCCCACCGGCTGGACGATGCGGCGCGAGGAGCAGGCGGAGCTTCTCGTCTTCGCCCGGCGGCGCGGGCTCTGGCTGGTTGCGGACGAGGTCTATGGCCGGATCGTCTATACCGGCGAAGCCGCCGCCCCCTCCTTCCTCGACCTCGCCGAGCCCGAGGACCGCGTCGTCGTCATCAACAGCTTCTCCAAATCCTGGGCGATGACGGGCTGGCGCCTCGGCTGGCTGGTGGCGCCGAAGCCGATCCAGGACGTCGCCGACAAGATCGTCGAGTTCAACACCAGCGGCGCCCCGACCTTCCTGCAGCACGCGGCGGTGACGGCGATCACCGAGGGCGAGGACTTCATTGCCGCGATGGTCGAGCGCTGCCGCATTGGCCGCGACCTGCTGGTGCAGGGGCTGCAGCGCTTTCCGCGCGTCCGCGTCGCCGCGCCGGACGGCGCCTTCTATGCCTTTGCCCGTATCGAGGGGATGTCCGACAGCCTCGCCTTCGCCAGGGAAGTGCTGGCCCGCGCCAAGGTCGGCGTCGCTCCCGGGGCCGCCTTCGGGCTCGGCGGCGAGGGCCATCTCCGGCTCTGCTTCGCCAGCGCGCCCGAGCGGCTGGCGGCGGCCCTCGACCGGCTCGCGCCGATGCTCGCCTGACGCGGGCGCGGCGTCTTAACGGCTTTTAAGCATGGCCGCGGAAATACTGGCGCTTTCGCAACCGCGCGCCGAGCCATGCCTGATTCGAGCCGCAGCCTGCCGGGCGAGATACCGCTGCCGCGCCGCACCCTGCCGCGCAAGCCCGGCGTCAAGCATATCAGCCTCGCGCTGCAAGGCGGCGGGTCGCATGGCGCCTTCACCTGGGGCGTGCTGCACCGCCTGATCAGCGAGCCGCGCTTTTATATCGACGGGCTCTCCGGCACCAGCGCTGGGGCGATGAATGCGGTGGTCTTCGCCGACGGCTTTCTCAAGGGCGCGCGGCAAGGCGCGATCGAAGGGCTGGCGCGTTTCTGGGGCCGCATCGGCGACCTGCCCGGCGTGCCGCGGAGCCTCGCCCGCGGCATGCCCGGCCTCACCGACGGCTGGCAGGTCGACGGCGATCCCAGCTTTCAGCTCTTCGACTTCATGACCCGGCTATGGGCGCCGACGCAGCTCAATCCGCTCAACATGAGCCCGCTGCGGCGGGTGCTGGCGGAGCTGGTCGACTTCGACACGCTGCGGCGGCGGCATGATGTCCGCCTCTTCATCACCGCCTCCAACGTCCGCACCTGCAAGTCGCGGCTTTTCCGCACGGCGGAGCTGACGCCCGACGTGCTGCTCGCCTCGGCCTGCCTGCCGCTGCTCTACAAGGCCGTCGAGATCGACGGCGAGCATTACTGGGACGGCGGCTATCTCGGCAATCCCGCGATCCATCCGCTGATCAATGAGTGCGCGAGCAGCGACGTGGTGATCGTGCAGATCAACCCGCTCCAGCGCGCCGACGTGCCGGTGACGATGCGCGACATCCTCAACCGGATCAACGAGATGACTTTCAATGCCAGTCTCGTGCGCGAGATGTTCGGCATCGCCACGGTGTCGAGCCTGATCGAGAGCGGCGCGCTCGAGGACGAACGCTACACCACGGTGCGCTTCCACCGCATTTCGGCCGAGAGCGAGCTCGCCGGCTACGGCGCCCTCAGCAAGCTCAACACCGAGCCCGCGTTTCTCCGCCATCTCCACGATCTCGGCTACGACACCGCCGATCGCTGGATCGCCGAGACCTTCGACCGTATCGGCTGGGAAAGCTCATTCGATCTGCT
>DASQSR010000449.1:0-8302 GCA_035642295.1 Allostellaceae bacterium
AGGCCTTCCGCGCGCAGCGCCGAGAGCGCCAGCACCGGCGGCTCCCAGCCGGAGACCGGCGCCGCCAGGCCGAGCACGGCGCGCGCATCCGCCTGCGCCCGCTCGGCCGCCGCCCCCAGATCGCTCTTGGTGATGATGACGACATGCGGAATCTCGACGATGCCGGCCTTCATGAATTGCAGGCTGTCGCCCGATCCCGGCTGGACGCAGAGCACGACGCTGTCGGCGGCGCCGGCGATGTCGGTCTCCGACTGGCCGACGCCCACCGTCTCGATCAGCACGATGTCGAAAAGAGCGCGCATCAACACCATGGCGGAATGGGTGAGCGCGGCGAGGCCGCCGAGCCTGTCGCGCGCCGCCATCGAGCGGACGAAGATGCCGGCATCCTCGGGATCGGTGTTGAGCCGCGTCCGGTCGCCGAGCAGCGCGCCGCCCGAAGCGCGCGAGGAGGGATCGACGGCGATGACGCCGACGCTGCGGGCCTGCCGCCGCCAGAGGGCGATGAGCGCGCCGATCAAGGTCGACTTGCCGACGCCGGGCGGGCCGGTAATGCCGACGACCTGCGCCCGCGGCGCGGCATAGGCGGCGTCGAGCAGCGCCAAGGTCGCTTCATCTTCGGGCGCGCGCTCGAGCCGCGCGAGCGCCGCGGCGAGCGCCGGTTTCCCTCCCGCCGCCAGCGACGAGAGGGGGGCGGTCAAGCCGTGGTCTCGATCGGCTGACGCGAGAGGGCCGCCTGCGCCGCGGCGAGACGGGCGATCGGCACGCGGTAGGGCGAGCAGGAGACGTAGTCGAGCCCGACCTCGTGGCAGAAGCGGACCGAGGCGGGATCGCCGCCATGCTCGCCGCAGATGCCGAGCTTCAGATCCTTGCGCGTGCGGCGGCCGCGCTCGACGCCGATGCGGACCAGCTCGCCGACGCCGTCGCGGTCGATGGTGATGAAGGGATCGTGCTCGAGAATGCCGGCCTTCTGATAGGCGCCGAGGAAGCTGCCGGCATCGTCGCGCGACAGGCCGAAGCAGGTCTGCGTCAGGTCGTTGGTGCCGAAGCTGAAGAACTCCGCCGTCTCGGCGATCTCGCCGGCGCGCAGCACGGCGCGCGGCAGCTCGATCATGGTGCCGACGAGATACGGCACCTCGACCCCCTGCTCCTTCATCACCTCGGCGCCGACACGGTCGATCATCGCCTTCAGGATGTCGAGCTCCTGCTTGATGGCGACGAGCGGGATCATGATCTCGGGCTCGACCCCCTCGCCGGACTCCTTGATCACCGCCGCCGCCGCTTCGAAGATGGCGCGCGCCTGCATCTCGTAGATCTCGGGGCCGGTGATGGCGAGGCGGCAGCCGCGATGGCCGAGCATCGGATTGGCCTCGTGCAGCGCCTGGGCGCGATGGCGGATGGCGGCGAGGTCCTTGCCGGTGGCGCCGACCAGCTCCTCCATCTCCTTGTCGGTCTTGGGCAGGAACTCGTGCAGCGGCGGATCGAGCAGGCGGATCGTCACCGGCAGCGGCTTCATGATGCGGAAGATCTCGACGAAGTCCTGGCGCTGCATCGGCAGCAGCTTGGCGAGCGCCCGGCGCCGGCCTTCGCTGGTGTCGGCGAGGATCATCTCGCGCACGGCGACGATGCGGTCCTCGTCGAAGAACATGTGCTCGGTGCGGCAGAGGCCGATGCCCTCGGCGCCGAAGCGGCGCGCGGTGCGGGCATCGGTGGGCGTGTCGGCATTGGCGCGCACGCCCATGGTGCGCACCTCGTCGGCCCATTGCATGAGCGTCGCGAAATCGACGGAGAACTCGGGCTGGATCGTCGGCACCTCGCCGAGGATGACCTCGCCGGTCGAGCCGTTGATGGTGATGAGGTCGCCAACCCGCACCGTGTGCTCGCGCACGCTGATCGTGCCGGCACGGTAGTCGATGCGCAGGTCGCCGGCGCCGGCGACGCAGGCGCGGCCCATGCCGCGCGCCACCACCGCGGCGTGGCTGGTCATGCCGCCGCGCGCGGTGAGGACGCCCTTGGCGGCATGCATGCCGTGGATGTCCTCGGGGCTGGTCTCGATGCGCACCAGGATGACGGACTCGCCGCGCCCGGCGCGCGCCTCGGCGTCATCGGCGGACAAGACGACGACGCCGGAGGCGGCGCCGGGCGAGGCCGGCAGGCCGCGCGCCAGCACCGTCTTGGGCGCCTTGGGGTCGAGCGTCGGATGGAGCAGCTGGTCGAGCGATTCGGGCTCGATGCGGCGCACCGCCTCGCGCTTGTCGATGAGCCCCGCCCCCGCCATGTCGACGGCGATCTTGAGCGCCGCGGCGGCGGTGCGCTTGCCGGTGCGGGTCTGCAGCATATAGAGCTTGCCCTGCTGCACCGTGAACTCGATGTCCTGCATGTCGCGGTAATGCTGCTCGAGCGTGTCGCGCACCTTGGCGAGGTCGCCGAACACCTCGGGCATCACCTCTTCCATCGCCGGCAGCGGCGACTTGTTCGCCTTCTTGCCGGCGATCGTCAGGTGCTGCGGCGTGCGGATGCCGGCGACGACGTCCTCGCCCTGGGCATTGACGAGATACTCGCCATAGAACTCGTTGGCGCCGGTCGAGGGGTTGCGGGTGAAGGCGACGCCGGTGGCGCAGTCATCGCCCATATTGCCGAACACCATGGCCTGCACATTGACCGCGGTGCCCCAATCGGCGGGGATGTCGTGGAGACGGCGATAGGTGATGGCGCGCTGGTTCATCCAGGAGCCGAAGACGGCGCCGATCGCGCCCCAGAGCTGCTCCTGCGGGTCCTGGGGGAACGGCTTGCCGAGCTCGCGCTGCACCACGTCCTTGAAGCCGGCGACCACCTCCTCCCAGTTCTCGGCGCGGAGCTCGGTGTCGAGCGAGACGCCGAGATCGAGCTTGGCGTTCTCCAAGAGGTCCTCGAAATGATGGTGGTCGACGCCGAGCACCACCTGGCCATACATCTGGATGAAGCGGCGATAGCTGTCGAAGGCGAAGCGCCGGTCGCCGCTGTGCCGGGCGAGGCCATCGACGGTCGCGTCGTTGAGGCCGAGATTGAGAACCGTGTCCATCATGCCCGGCATCGAGGCGCGCGCGCCGGAGCGCACCGAAACCAGCAGCGGGTTGCGGGCGTCGCCGAACTTGGCGCCGATGCGCCCCTCGAGCTGCCGCAGCGCCGCCTCGACCTGGTCGCCGAGATCCTTGGGATAGGTTTTGCCGTTGGCGTAGAAATAGGTGCAGACCTCGGTGGTGATGGTAAAGCCCGGGGGCACCGGCAGGCCGAGATTGCTCATCTCGGCAAGGTTGGCGCCCTTGCCGCCGAGCAGGTTCTTCATCTCCGCCTTGCCTTCGGCCTTGCCGTCGCCGAAGCCGTAGACCCATTTCGTCATCGTCCCACCTATCCCTCGATCTCTGAGAAATCCGCGACGCGGTTGAGCGTGTCGCGGATCTGCGCGAGGAGCCGGAGGCGGTTGGCCCGCAGCGCCCTATCCTCGCAATTAACGGTTACGCGGGCAAAGAATTCATCGACCGGCCCGCGCAAGGCGGCCAGCGCCGCCATCGCGGCCGTAAACGCCTCGCGGGCGAGCGCGTCGCCGCTTGCCACCGCGGCGCGATCGAGCTCGGCGGCAAGGGTTGCTTCGGCGGGCTCGGCGAGGAGCTTGGGATCGGGCTCGCCGGGATAGGTCGTCCCGTCCTTCTTCTCCTCGATGCGCACGATGTTGGCGGCGCGCCGATAGGCCACCAGCAGGTTGGCGCCGTCATCGGTCTTGAGGAACGCGTCGAGCGCGGCGACGCGGGCGAGCAGCCGGACGAGGTCGTCCTCGCCGCCCAGGGCGAAGACCGCGGCGATGAGATCATGGCGCACGCCCTCCCCGCGCAGATGCACCTTGAGGCGGTCGGCGAAGAAGGCGAGGAGGTCGGCGGTGGGATCGCCGGCGGCCGACGCGAAGGCGCCGTCGCGGCCGATGGCGAAGGCCGCGCGGAACGCCCTCGCCAGCGGCAGGCGCAGGCGGTTCTCGAGAATGAGGCGGATGACGCCGAGCGCGGCGCGGCGCAGGGCGTAGGGATCCTTGGAGCCGGTCGGCGTCTCGCCGATGGCGAAGAAGCCGACCAGCGAATCGATCTTGTCGGCCAGCGCCAGGGCGACGCTCACCGGCGCGGTGGGGCAGCGGTCGCTCGGCCCCAGCGGCGAGTAGTGCTCGGCGATGGCCTCGGCCACGGCGGCGGGCTCGCCGTCATGGAGAGCGTAATAGCGCCCCATCACGCCTTGCAGCTCGGGAAATTCGCCGACCATGCCGGTGGAGAGATCGGCCTTGGCGAGCTCGGCGGCGCGCCGCACCGCGGCGGCATCGGTGCCGGGCACCAGCGGCGCCAGCGCTTCCCCAAGACGCATCACCCGGCCCACCTTGTCGAGGACGCTGCCGAGGCGGGCATGGAAGACGCGCTCCGCCAGCTTCGGCAGGCGGGAGGCGAGCGCGAGCTTGCGGTCCTGCTCCCAGAAGAAGCGCGCATCGGCGAGGCGGGCGCGCAGCACGCGCTCATTGCCGGCGATGATCGCCGTGCCGCCATCATCGGCGGCCATGTTGGCGACGACGAGGAAGCGCGGCGCGAGGCGGCCGTCGCGGTCGAGGCAGGCGAAATATTTCTGATGCGTGCGCATCGCCGTCGTCAGCACTTCGGCCGGCAAATTCAGGAAATCGGCGTCGATGCGTCCGAGCAGCACCACCGGCCATTCGACGAGGCCGGTCACTTCCTCGAGCAGCGCCGCATCCTCCTTCACCGTGAGCTGCGCCTCGGCGGCTTTTTCATAGAGCGCCAGGGTGATCGCCTGGCGCCGGTCCTCGCGGCGCAGCATCACATGGGCGTCGCGCAGCTTGCGGCGGTAATCGGCGAAATTCCGCACCTGGAGCTTGCCGGGCGCGAGGAAGCGGTGACCCATGGTCTCGGCGCCGACCGGCACCTCGTCGAGCGCGAGCGGCAGGACCTCGCCGTCGAGCAGCGACAGCACGCTGGTCAGCGGCCGCACCCAGCGGAACCGGGCGGCAGGAAAGCGCATCGATTTGGGCCAGGGCAGCTCCAGCACGAGCGCGCGCAGCAGCTCCGGCAGCACCTCGACAGCGGCACGCCCGGCGCGGCGGATCACGGCAAAATAAAAAACGCCCTTGCCGGAGTCGCGCGCCTCGCAGTCATCGATCGAGGAAAGGCCGGCGCTTTTGAGGAAGCCCTCGAGCGCCGCGGCCGGCGCGCCGACGCGAGGCCCGCGCCGCTCCTCGCTGGTATCGGGCTGGCGGTCGGGCAGGCCCTCCACCACCAGGGTCAGCCGGCGCGGCGTCGAATAGGCATGGACGTCGCCGGGAACGAGGCCGGCCGCCTTGAGCTTCTCGGCGGCCAGCGTGGCGAGGTCCTCGGCCGCGCGGCTCTGCATGCGCGCCGGGATCTCTTCGGTGAGCAGCTCGAGCAGAAGCTCTGCCATCAGCCGCGCGCCTCGCGCGCGAGCCAGCCCTCGCAGCAAGCCTTGGCGAGCGCACGCACGCGGCCGATATAGGCGGCGCGCTCGGTCACCGAGATCGCGCCGCGGGCATCGAGCAGGTTGAAGGCGTGGCTCGCCTTGATGCACTGGTCATAGGCGGGTAGCGGCAACTTGCGGGCGATGAGCGCCTGGCATTCCTGCTCGGCATCGGCGAAGTGGCGGAACAGCAGCCCCGTATCCGCATATTCGAAATTGTAGGTGGAGAACTCGTACTCGGCGCGCTTGAAGACGTCGCCGTAGCGGACGCCGGCGCCGTTGTAGTCGAGGTCGTAGACGTTCTCGACGCCCTGCACATACATGGCGAGGCGCTCGAGCCCGTAGGTGAGCTCGGTCGAGACCGGGTCGCATTCGATGCCGCCGACCTGCTGGAAATAGGTGAATTGCGAGACTTCCATGCCGTCGAGCCACACCTCCCAGCCGAGGCCGGAAGCGCCCAGGGTCGGGCTTTCCCAATCATCCTCGACGAAGCGGATGTCGTGACGGCGCGCCTCGATGCCGAGCGCCGCGAGGCTGTCGAGATAGAGCTGCTGGCTCGCCGCCGGCGCCGGCTTCAGGATCACCTGGAACTGGTAGTAATGCTGCAGCCGGTTCGGGTTCTCGCCATAGCGCCCGTCGGTCGGCCGGCGCGAGGGCTGGACATAGGCGGCGCGCCAGGGCTCGGGCCCGAGGGCGCGCAAGGTCGTGGCAGGGTGGAAGGTGCCGGCCCCCATCTCGACGTCGTAAGGCTGAAGGATGACGCAGCCTTGCGCGGCCCAATAGGCTTGCAGCTTGAGGATCAGTGACTGGAAGCTGGTCTGGGTCGCCGCGGCCGAGGCCACCATCACTGGGTCCGGCAGTTTGGGGTGCGGCGCAACATAA
The DNA here is from genome assembly GCA_035642295.1 of Allostellaceae bacterium. Lineage (GTDB taxonomy): Bacteria > Pseudomonadota > Alphaproteobacteria > ATCC43930 > CGMCC-115725 > DAHUYF01. Next base: position 6,376 of record DASQSR010000449.1, read on the forward strand.
AACTCACCCGTTTGGGGGTCAAGCCGCGGGACGCCCTTGACGTTGCCGGGGGCAATCGGCGCGGCCGCAGGCGGCGCCGTCATGCGCCGAGACATAGACGCCGCAGACGGCGCATTTGACCAGGTCCTCGGCCGGAAGGCGGCGGGGCGGCGCCTGCCCCCCCTGCCGCCGCTTCAGCTCCTCGCGCACGCTGCGCCGGATCTGCTCGACCCGGTTGACGAAGCGGAATCCGGTCCAGACCACCGCGAACAGCAGGACGAAGACGAGCAGCTTGCCGGGGGAAAAGCCGAACATGAACCGGTTTAGGGAAGCGCAGCGGCGGCGGTCAAGCCTTACCGCGCCGGTGCTAAAGCCCGAAGCGGGCCCAGATCAGCCGCTCCTCGAGGCGCGCCAGGAGATCGGCGGCGAGCTCCGCCATGTCGGGGCGGCGCGGCAGCGGGAAGCGCGCGAGGAAGGCGAAGCGCCGCCGCTCGGGCTCGATCAGCCGGAGCCTCACCGCTTCGCCGTAGCGCTGGCGCGTGACGCCGCGGATCTCGCCCAGTCCGTCGACGAGGCCGAGCTCGAGAGCGCGCTTGCCGGTGAAGACCTCGCCGCTGAAGAGAACGCTCTCCTCGCCGCGGAGCTTGGCGCCGCGGCGGGCGCGCACCTGCTCCTTGAAGCTCTCGTGCATGCCGCGCTGGAGGGCGGTCAAACGCTCGACGCCTTTGGGATCCTCGGTGAGGAAGGGATCGAGCAGGGATTTGTTCTCGCCGGCGGTATAGAGGCGGCGCTGCACGCCGAGGCGGCGGAGCGCCTCGGCGAAGCCGAAGCTCGTGGTGATGACGCCGATCGAGCCGACCAGCGAGGTCTCCTCGACAAAGATCTCGTCGGCGGCGAGCGCCAGCCAATAGCCGCCCGAGGCGGCGACGTCCTCGGCGAAGGCGATGACGGGAATCTCCTTCTCCTGCGCGAGCTGGCGGATACGCCGGGCGAGCAGCGAGGACTGCACCGGCGAGCCGCCGGGCGAGTTGATGGCGAGGGCCACGGCCTTGAGATTGCGCAGCCGAAAGGCGCGCTCGAGCGCGCCGGCAAAGCGCCGGAGCGACAGCGCGCGCGGGCCGCGGGCGCCGATGATCCCGTCGAGGCGCAGCACCGCCACCTGCGGCGGCGAGCGGCGGAAGCGCTCGAGCGGCAGCTTCTCCAGGAGGCCGTCGACGAAGCTCATGGTTCAAGAAGATGGGAACGGCGCCGCCGGATTGCCAGCCGTCACCCCAAGTCGAGCGCCGCGCCGCCGCGCAGCACCGCTTCGGCGGCGGGGGTGTAGCGGCCGTCGGCCTCGTGCAGCACCAGGCCGGGCATGAGCCGGGTCGGCGTCTTGTCGTCCTTGCGGGCGCGGACAATGACGCGCTTGGCCGGCTTCTCGGCACCGGCCCAGAGCGGAAAGACGACGATCTCGCCGGCGCGGCCGGCGAGCTGCGCCAGGAGCTGCTCGAGGCGGTCGGCGCGATGGATGAAGATGAGGCTGCCCCGGGGGCGCACCATGGCGAGAGCAAAGCGCACCCAGGCGGCCAGGTCGGCTTTGCCTTCGACCGTGGCGGCCGCCTTGGGCGCGAGCGGCGACGGCGTGGCCGCGCCGGCCTCGAGGAAGGGCGGATTGGCCATGACATGAGCGAAGCTGCCGGGCTCGAGCCGGGGCGGCGGGCGCAGCAGGTCACCGGTCATGACCGCGACGCGGCTCTCGACCCCGTTGAGGGCGAGGTTCTCGCCGGCCAGCCGCACCAGCTCGCGCTCGGCCTCGATGCCGGTGACGCGGCACAAGGGAACCCGCGCCGCGAGGCACAGCGCCGCGGTACCGACGCCGCAGCCGATGTCGAGCACGCTATCGCCGGCAGCGGCCGGCACCGCGGCGGCGAGCAGCACCGGATCGATGGCGGCGCGAAAGCCGACG
>DASQSR010000450.1:0-3056 GCA_035642295.1 Allostellaceae bacterium
GATCGCGAAGTGACGCGCGCCACGCTCGACGCCATCAAGCCGGTGCTGATCGAGCTTGCCGCGCGGCGCGCGCTGTTCCCGCCCGAACATTTCCCGTTTGCGCCCGACGGCCGCCCGCGCGTCTATCGCCTCGCCGAGGACGGCGACGGGCGCTTTGCGCTCTATGCCTCGGCCGGCTGCCCCGGCAAGGCGCAGCCGCCGCACAATCACACCACCTGGGCGGTGATCGCCGGGGTCTTCGGCGACGAGCACAACGTTTTCTACGAGCGCGTCGACGACCGCGAGCAGCCCGGCTTCGGGCGGCTCGGCGAGACGGGAGAGCTCACCGTCACGCGCGGCACGGCCTGCGCCTTGCTGCCCGATGATTTTCATACCATCGAGGTGACCGGCGGCGCGCCCTCGCTGCATCTCCACCTTTACGGCATGAGCCTCGAGAACCTGCCGGAGCGCATCTACTTTGCCGGGGCCGAGGGCGGCGCCTTCGCCCTCTTCGGCGCGCCGCCCGACATCCGCGCGCCGCTGCTGCCGCCGGCCGAGCTCAAGGCGATGCTGCGCGATGGCGAGGAGTTCGCCATCCTCGATCTGCGCGAGGAGGGCGTCTTCGCCGAAGGCCACCTTCTCTTCGCCGCATCGCTGCCGCTGAGCCGGCTCGAGCTGCGCCTCGACGCGCTGGTGCCGCGCCGCGGCACGCGCCTCGTGCTGTGCGATGCCGATGACGGGCTCGCACCGCGCGCCGCGCGCAAGCTGATGCGCTGGGGCTACCGCAACCTCGCGGTGCTCGCCGGTGGCGTCAAAGCGTGGCAGGAAGCGGGCTACGAGCTCTTCAGCGGCGTCCACGTGCCGAGCAAGGCGTTCGGCGAAGTCGTCGAGCATGCCGCGGCGACGCCGCGTCTCGCCGCGGCGGAGGTGAAGGCGCTGATGGATCGGGGTGCCGATCTCGTGGTGCTCGACAGCCGGCCGATCGACGAGTTCCGCCGCATGAGCATTCCCGGCGCGATCGACTGCCCGGGCGCGGAGCTGGTGTGGCGCTTCCATGAGGTGGTGCGCTCGCCGGAAACGCTGGTCGTGGTCAATTGCGCCGGGCGCACGCGCAGCATCATCGGCGCCCAGTCGCTGATCAATGCCGGCGTTCCCAACCGCGTCGCGGCGCTCAAGAACGGCACGATGGGCTGGCATCTCGCCGGCTTCGCGCTGGCGCATGGCGAGGAGCGGCACGCGCCTTCGCCTGCGCCCGAGAACGCGGCGAAATCGCGCGCCGCGGCAGCGCGGCTGGCCGAGCGCGCCGGCGTGCGCGTGATCGATGCCGCGGCGCTCGAGCGCTTTCGCCGCGAGGCCGAAAGCCGCACGCTCTATCTCTTCGATGTGCGCTCGCCCGAGGAATATGCCGCGGGCCATCTCGCCGGCGCGCGCTCGGCGCCGGGCGGGCAGCTGGTGCAGGCGACGGACGCCTACCGCGCGACGCTCAAGGCGCGCCTTGTCCTCGTCGACGACGACGGCGTTCGGGCGCGGATGACCGCCTCCTGGCTCGTCCAGATGGGCCATGACGAGGTTTATGTGCTGGACAAAGCCGAAGGCGCGCGCGAGACGGGACCGGAGCGAGTCAGGGTTCTCGGCCTCGATGGCGACGTGCCCGCGCTCGCCGCGCCTGAGCTGGCGGCGCTTCAGGCGCGCGGCGAGGCGGTCGTGATCGACCTCGACAGCAGCCTCGCCTATCGCGAGCAGCACATCCCCGGCGCCTGGTTTGCCATCCGTGCGCGCCTCGGCGCGGCGCTGCCGCGGCTGCCCGAGCGCGGCATGCTGGTGCTGACCTCGCGCGACGGCGTGCTGGCGGCGCTGGCCGCGCCCGACCTGCAGGCGCTCACGCCGCGCCCGGTCAAGGTGCTGGCGGGCGGCACCGCCACCTGGCGCCAATCAGGACTGCCGCTCGCTTCGGGCGAGGAGCATCTCGCCGACGCGCCCATCGATGCCTGGTACCGGCCCTACGACAAAGGCGCCGGCGTGGAGGCGGCGATGAACGCCTATCTCGACTGGGAAGTGGCGCTGGTCGAGCAGGTGAAGCGCGACGGCGATGCGCGCTTTCGCGTGCTGGACGACGCCGGCGGCGCGCGTTGCTGAGGGCGCGCGCCGCCGCCTCGCCACCGTTCAGACTTTCTCGTAGCTGCGCTCGAACTCCGCGACCTGCTTTTCTGCCTCGTCGCGCGCGATGCCGTAACGCTCCTGGATCTTGCCGACGAGCTGGTCGCGCTTGCCGGCGATCACCGACCAGTCGCTGTCGGTGAGCTTGCCCCATTTCTCCTTGGCTTTGCCGGTGAACTGCTTCCAATTGCCGGCGATTCGATCCCAATTCATCAAGCCGCTCCGCCGCTGGTTTCAGGTTCAGTTGTGCCAACGGCAGCGCGGCGGAAGCGGTTCCGGCTACCAGAGCCGCACCGGGCCGACATCGACATGGACGAAATGCCAATGCCAGTAGGTGCCGACGCCGCCCGCGCGGAGCGACAGCGCGGCGCGGCGCAGATGCGCGAGGCTCACGCCCTCGATCTCGATATCCGCGGCCTTGGCGACGAGGTGCTCGCTATGCGCCGCCGGCGCCCAGCCTTCGATGCGCAGCAACCGGTCGGTCGCCGGCGTGCGGTAGCCCGAGAGGATGTGGACGGGGCGCCGCGTCTCCAGCCGCAGCGCGATCCGGTGCAGCAGATCGACCAGCTCGCGATCGATCGGCACCACCTTGTCCTGGTGGAAATCGCGCATCAGCCAGTCGACCTGGCGCAGCGAACTCGCGACATAGCCGCCGTCGCACCAGTAGACGTCGTCGAAGTGCTCGTCGGTGTTGGGGTTGTAGAGCGTCAGCTTGACGCGCCTCAGTCATGCGGCGCTGTCGCTCCGGGGGGGCGGCGTCGGCACCTATCGGCGCTGGGATTTCGTCCATGTCGATGTCGGCCCGGTGCGGCGCTGGTAGCCGGAACCGCGTCTGCCGAGCCGCCGTTGTCAGAAGACAGCATCGAGACAGCGGCGGAGCAGCTTGATGAATTGGGATCGCATCGCGGGCAATTGGAAGC
>DASQSR010000451.1:0-3184 GCA_035642295.1 Allostellaceae bacterium
GCGCTCGGCAAGCCGCGGAAAGAGACCGAACGCCCGCGCCATCATCGCCGCCGCGCCGCTGCGGGCGCGGCGCACCACGGCGCCCATCTCCAGATTCTCCCGCACCGTCATGTTGGGGAAGATCTGGCGGCCTTCCGCCACCTGGCCGATGCCGAGATCGCAGATGCGGTGCGGCGGCCAGCCGGCAATGTCGCGCCCCTCGAAGCGGATGTGCCCGCGGCGCGGCCGCTCCATGCCGAAGATGGTGCGGATGAGCGAGCTCTTGCCGGCGCCGTTGGCGCCGATGATGGCGACGATCTCGCCTTCGGCGACGGCGAGCGACACGCCGTCCAGCGCCTGGGCGTCGCCGTAGAAGAGATCGATGTCGGAGAGCTCGAGCATGGCTTAAGAGCGCGGGGGCTTACCCCCCTCCCCTCCCTCCCCCTCAAGGGGGGAGGGGGATTTGGAGTTTGGGGAAGGGGATTGAGGGGCGGAGCCGAGATAGCATTGCAGCACTTGCGGGTCGCGGGCGACCTGCTCGGGCGTGCCTTCGCAGATCTTCTGGCCGTGATGCAGCACGACGATGTGGTGCGAGAGCGCCATCACCGCGCGCATGACATGCTCGGTCAGCAGGATCGAGACGCCGGTCTCGCGCGTCAGCGCGGCGAAGGCCGCCACCATCTGATCGATCTCGGTCGGCCGCAACCCCGCCATCACCTCGTCGAGCAGCAGGATCTTGGGCCGCGTCGCCAGCGCGCGCGCCGTCTCGAGGCGCTTGCGCTCGGGCAGCGTGAGGCTCTTGGCCGGGGCCTCCGCCTTCTCGGCAAGGCCGAGCCGCTCGAGCACTGCCCAGGCGGCATCGCGGGCCGCCCTCATATCCGCAGTAACACGCAGCGCGCCCACCATCACGTTCTCCAGCACCGAGAGCGCACCGAAGGGGCGCACCAGCTGGAAGGTCCGGCCGATGCCGGCGTGGCAGGCGCGATCGGGCCTGAGGCCGGTGATGTCGACGCCGTCGAGGCGGACGCTGCCGCTGTCGGGCGCGATGAGGCCGGCGATCAGGTTGAAGGTGGTGGTCTTGCCGGCGCCGTTGGGGCCGATGAGGGCGACGATGCCGCCGCGCGGCACGGCGAAACTGACGCCGTCGACCGCCTGCAGGCCGCGGAAGCGCTTGGAGAGATCCTGCACCTCGAGCAGCGGCGCCGTCATCGCCGCGCCTCCAGGCGCAGCACGCGCCGCAGCCACGGCCAGATCCCGGCCGGCTGCAGTGCGACGATGGCGAGCAGCGCCGCGCCGTAGAGCCATTGCTTGAGGCCGTCGATCTCCAGGCTGGAGGTGAGCGAGGTCATGGTCTCGCCGAGCGTCGTCAGCAGGAAGGCGCCGAGGATCGGGCCGAAGAGCGTACCGATCCCGCCGATGATCGGCGCGGTGATGATCTCGACCGAGCGGCCGATGGCGAAGACGGTATCGGGATAGAGATTGTTGTCGTAGAAGGCGAGAAAGCCGCCGCCCAGCGCCGTCATCGCCGCCGACAGCGCGCTCGCCAGCACCTTGCAGCGGAAGACGTTGATGCCGAGCGACTGCGCCGCCGCCTCGTCTTCGCGGATCGCCTGCCAGTAATAGCCGATGCGGCGATTGAGCAGGAGATGGCTGAGGCCGAGGGCGCCGAGCGAGAGCGCCAGCAGGAAATAGTAGAACATCGTCGGCGAGCCGCGCAGGCGCAGCGGGTCCTGATGCGCGAGATTGGCGACCGGCAGGAACAGCCCCTCGGTCGCGCCCACCCATTTGAAGTGGCCGAAGAGAATGCGGGTGAACTCGGCAAAGGCGATGGTGAGGAGCGCGAAGTAGACGCCGCCGACGCGGAAGCGGAAGGAGAGCGCGGCGATGACGCCGCCGGCGATCGCCGCCACGGCCATGCCGGCGGGAATGCCGAGCCAGGGCAGGAGGCCGAAATGGACGAAGAGCGCCGCGCTGGTATAGGCGCCGAGGCCGACATAAAGCGCGTGACCGAGCGAAAGCTGCCCGGTGAAGCCGGTCATGATGTTCCAGGACTGGCCGAAATAGGCGGCGAACAGCACGACGACCAGCACCGAGACGATGTAGTCGTTGACCACCAGCGGCAGCACCAGCATGACGGCGATGAAGAGCCCCAGCGCCACCGCCGAGCGCGCAGAGAGGCCGAGCGCCGGCGCCCTTCTCATGCCCGCCCCAGCAAGCCTTGCGGCCGGACCAGCAGCACCAGGATGAGCAGGGCGAAGCTGAAGGCGCTTTTGAAAGAGGGCTCGATGACGAAGCCGGAAAGCGCCTCGGAGACGCCGACGAGCACGCCGCCCAGCAGCGCCCCCGGCATGCTGCCGAGCCCGCCGAGGATGACGATGATGAAGGCGAGCAGCGTATAGTCGGTGGCGATGTAGGGCTGGACGTCGACGAGCAGCAGCATCAGCACACCGGCGGCGCCGACGCAGGCGGCCCCGAGGCCGAAGGTGATGGCGTAGAGGCGCTTGACGTTGAGGCCGACCACCTGCGCGCCCACCTGGTTGTCGGCGCAGGCCCGGATCGCCTTGCCGGTGCGGGTGAAGCGGAAGAACGCCCAGAGCGCCGCGGCGCCGAGCGCAGCGCCCGACGCGGCGAGGACGCGCACTTTGTCGAGCAGCAGGCCGCCGATCGCGTAGCTGTCATAGGCGTAGGCGAGCTGCACGTTGCGCGCGTCGGGGCCGAAGCCCATCAAGAGGCTCGCGGTAATGATGGTGGCGATGGCGAGCAGCAGCAGGAACTGCTCGTGGTCGGGCCGGGCGATGTAGCGATTGATGAGCAGGCGCTGCAGCGCATAGCCGGCGAGGAAGAGGAGCAGCGTCACCGCCGGCAGCAGCAGCAGCGGGTCGAGCCCGCTAAGGCTGCTGGCGAGGTAGGTCGCGTACATCGCCACGACCATCATCTCGCCATGGGCGAAGTTGACCACCTTGATGACGCCGAAGATCACCGAGAGGCCGAGCGCCATCAGCCCGTAGACGAGCCCGGTGAGGAGTCCCGCGACAGTGATGTTGAGATAGAGCATGGCGTCGCGGAGGGCGCGCCGGCTGCGGCCGCGGCGCGCTCAGGCGCGCTGCGGCCAGCCCGGCACGGGGAAGACCGGCTTCGCCTCGGCATTGGCCTCGGGCAGCACCACCGTCGGCTGGCCCTTCCGGATCTGGATGACGCCGGAGGG
>DASQSR010000452.1:0-5241 GCA_035642295.1 Allostellaceae bacterium
AACCTTGCGCTTTCCCGCGCTCGGCGCGGTGCCGGCGATCGCGGCGCGGGTGCGGCGGCTTTTCGATGTCGGCGCCGATATCGAGACCATCGGCGCGCATCTTTCGCGCGATCCGCAGCTGGCGCCGCTCGTCGCCCGGCGGCCGGGCTTGCGCGCGCCGGGCGGCTGGGACGGGTTCGAGCTCGCCGTCCGCGCCGTCCTGGGACAGCAAGTATCGGTCGCGGCGGCTCGGCGCCTTGCCGGCCGGCTGGTGGCGCTGTGCGGCGAGAGGCTTCCCGAGGAAGCGCGCGCGCATGCGGCACTGTCGCATGTCTTTCCTTCGCCCGAGCGCCTCGCCGCGGCAGACCTCAGCGCGCTCGGCATGCCCCGGGCGCGGCGCGCGGCGCTGGCGGCGCTGGCCGCGGAAGCAGTGGCGGACCCTCATCTCTTCCGGCCCTTCGGCACGGTCGAGGAGGCGGTCCAGCGGCTGCGGTCGATCCGGGGCGTCGGCGAATGGACGGCACAGTATATCGCGCTGCGCGCGCTGCGCGAGCCGGACGCCTTTCCCGCCGCCGATATCGGGCTGCTCCGCGGCGCAGCGCTCATCGCCGGCAAGCGGCCGACGCCCGCCGACCTCATCGGCCGCGCCGAACCCTGGCGGCCCTGGCGCGCTTACGCGGCGCAGCACCTCTGGGCCGCCGATGCCGCCTCACTTGCTCCCGAGGAGATGCTCCATGGCTGAACCGCAACGCTTCCTCGTCGATCGGACGCAAACGCCGATCGGCCAGCTCATCATCGTCGCCGACGAGGCCGGCGCGCTGCGCGCCATCGACTGGGACGACCACGAGGAGCGGCTCGGTCAGCTGCTGCGCCGCTACTATGGCGCCGCCGGCGAGCGGCTGACGCCGGCGCGGAATCCGAACGGGCTCACGCGGGCGCTCGATGCCTATTTCGCCGGCGAGCGGGCGGCCATCGACGATCTGCCCGCTGCCACGAGTGGCACGGCGTTCCAGAGCACGGTGTGGCGCGCGCTGCGCGACATCCCCTGCGGCACGACGCTCTCCTACGGGGCGCTCGCGCGGCGCATCGGCCAGCCGGCGGCGGTGCGCGCCGTCGGCCTCGCCAACGGCGCCAATCCCGTCAGCATCGTCGTGCCCTGCCATCGCGTCGTCGGCAGCGACGGCAGCCTCACCGGCTATGGCGGCGGCATCGACCGCAAGCGGTGGCTGCTCCGGCACGAGCAGGCCCTTCCCGCCACGGAACGCCAGCCTCAGCTTTTTGCTCCGGCCGCTGCGGCATCGCGATAAGCAACGGTCCGGACGACCGCCGAAGCAGCCTTCGCCGCTGTCCTTCCAACCGTTGCTATTGTATAGATCGCCGCGATAACAAAGCGGGAACGGAGGGAGGAGCGTCAATGCGCAAATGGGTGATGCTGGCCTGTATCCTGGCAGCGCCGGCGATGCTGCTCGTCGGCGCCGCGGGGCAAGCCGACGAGCCGGTCAAGAACCAAGCGACCGAGCTCCTGTCGACGCCGCTGACCGGCGATCTCAGTCGCGAGGTAAGGGTGCTGAACGTGATTCAGCCGCCCGGTGCCGACAGCGGTCGCCATTTCCATCACGGCGACCAGTACACAATTGTGCAGGAAGGCGAGATCAAGATCGCGGTCGACGGCGATGGCGAGCACGTGCTGAAGGCGGGGCAAGTGCTGCACATCCCGCCGATGACGGTGCATCGCACTCAAAATCTCAGCGGCAAGCCGGCGCGCACCACCGAGTTCTTCATCGTCGCCAAAGGCAAACCGCTTACCGAAAAAGCGGAATAAGCGCGCCAACCAGACGCAGGCGGCGGCTTGTCTCGGCGCGTGCGCTGCATCCGAGGCGCGGGCGGCAAGCCGCAAGCTTGACCGGCAGCCGAGCGGCATCCCAAGCTCGCCCGCTTGCGCGGAACATCGGGCGCTTGCCGGGCGGGTCATGGACGAAGAGACCTTGCGGAAGCTGGAGCAGCGCCTCGGACGCTTGCACGCCCGGCAGCGATTGGGAATCGAATCCGACCACGAAGCGCGAATCTTCGGCCAGGGTCTCAACTTCTTTCATATCGAGAATTTGCAAGCCGCGGCGGCGCTCATCCGCAACGTGCTGAAACTGACCGGGCTCTATTGGCGCGCGCGGCGGAACGCGGAACGCGTGGTCCTGCGGCGCAACGCGGTCGTCGCCGCGAAGCTGCCGCGTGCCTTCGACGGCTTTGCCATTCTCCATCTCAGCGACCTTCACGTCGACATGAACGAGGGGGCGATGCGGCGCGTCGGCGAGCTGCTCGAGGGGCTGCGCTACGATGTTGCGGTTCTCACCGGCGACTATCGCGGCCAAACCTTCGGCCCGTTCGAGCCGACGCTGGAGGGGCTCGCTCGGCTCAAGGCGCGCCTTACCGCGCCGGCTTACGGCGTGCTCGGCAATCACGACACGATCCGGATGGTTCCCGGGCTCGAAGCCATGGGTGTCAGGATGCTGCTCAATGAGTGCGTCGCGATCGCGCGCGGCGATGCGCGGATTCATCTCGCCGGGATCGACGATGCGCATTACCTCCGGGTCGAGAACATCGAGAAGGCCGCCGCGCCCATCCCGGAAGGCGAGTTCTCGATACTGCTGTCGCATACACCGGAAGTCTATCGCCAGGCCGCGCATGCCGGTTTCGACCTGCTGCTCGGCGGCCACACGCATGGCGGACAGATCTGCCTGCCAGGATCGATTCCGCTGACGCTCGATTCGAAACTGCCACGGCGCTTCGGCGCGGGCGCGTGGCGATACCAGGGGATGGCCGGCTACACCTCGGTCGGCGCCGGGTCGAGCGTCGTCGTCGCGCGCCTCAACTGCCCACCGGAAATCACCCTGCATCAGTTACGGTGCGGCTGAACCCCGGGTCAGTAGGGCTCGTCGCGCAGGTGCACCCAGTACAGCAGACGCGACAGAGCGATCTCGCCGAGAAAGAACACGCTGACGGCGAGCGCCACATCGACGTCGGTGAGACCGAGCGCGCTGCGGCAGGCGAGCAGCGGCAGCAGCGATTCCGGCACCTGATCGAGCCCGAGCGCCCGGCTGCTCGGGCGAAAGTCGAGCCGCCGCTTGGCGAAGCTCGAGAGGAGATCGCCCGCCATCGCAGCGCCGGCGAAAAGCGCGCCGAGCGACGGCGCGACGCCGAGCAGCGGCGCTCCCGCCGCCGTCACCAGCAGCGAAAGCACGACGCCGCGCACGGTTTTCGACGGTCCCAGCAGCGGCCTGCCGTCGGGAAGCTTGACGCCGGCGTCGAGCGGTTGCGCCAGACGCCGGCCGAGAATCTTCTTTGCCGCAACGGGCGTGCCGTTTGCCAGCAGCAACAGCGCCAGCGACCGCAAGACAATGAGCGAATGCATCGCCCGACTCTATCGCGGCTCGCAGCGCGCGTCACTCGGATGCAGCCTCTCCGGCAACGCGCGTTCCTTGCACATCAGGCCCGGTCGAGGCGGGCGAGGTGGCCGCCCGCGCGGAGCAAAATGGGCGTGGCGTTCGGCGACGTCATGCCGCGCCAGTTCGCACGCGATCGCGGCGCCCCCTCGATCCGCTTCGCCCGCCACCGCGCCGCCGCTCAGCCGCTCAGCGGGCGCGTTTCCGGCATCACGCCCCAGACCAGCAGCGTCGCTGCCAGTCCGGTCGCGGCGAGCGCGGCGAAGGCGGCGGGATCGCCGAAATGATCGCCGATCCAGCCCGCCAGCGTCGTACTCAACGTGGCGCCAACGCCGATGGCGATGCCGACGAAGCCCAACGACAGATTGAAATGGCCGGAGCGGCCGGCGATGTCACCGACCACCAGCGGTACGAGAACGCCGAAGCAAGCGGCGCCGATGCCGTCAAGCGCCTGAATCAGGACGACGAGCGCGGGGTTGGTCACCAGCGCGAACAACACACCGCGCAGCGGCAGCATGGCAAAGCCCAGCAGCAGCGCCCGGCGGCGGCCGCGGGACTGGGCAAGCCGGCCGACCCGCGGCGAGAACAGCGCCACGATGATTTGCGGCAGCACGATGCAGGCGGCGATGAGCAGGCTGGCGGCGCTGCCTGCCAGCCGGGTGAGCGCAGTGCTCGCCAGCGGCAGCAGCGCCGCGTTGGACAGGGTGAAGAGCATGGCGGCAACGGCGAAGATCAACAGTCGCCGGTCGGTCAGGACACGGCCGACGCTTTCCCCGCGCAGCGGCGGAGCTTGCCGCTCGACCTGCTCGTCGACTCCGGCCAGCGGCACCAGCGCCACGATGGCCGGCAGCGTCAGCGCCGCGGTCAGGATGAACACCGCCTGGTTCGAGACGTAGTAGCCGCAGGCGCCCATCAGCATCGCGCCAAGCCCGTTGCCGATCGAGGCGTAGCGGGCATTGCGGCCAAGGCGAGCGCCGAAGGCCGCCGAGCCGGCGATGGCGAGGCTCATCGCGGCAATGGCCGGGCCGAGCGTGCAGCTCGAGAAGCCGTGCAGGATCTCGGCGATATAGACGTAGAGCGGCGTCGGCCGCACGGCGAAGAGCAAGGCGCTCGCGGTGAAGGCGAGGATGCTGAAGGCGGCGACGCGGCTCTTGCGCCGCATGGCATCGACCAGCGCTCCCGCCGGCACCTGGCTCACCATCGCCGTGACGGTGCCGAGGCTCAAGGCGAAGCCGATCGCCGTCTGAGTCCAATTCTGCGTCGTCAGATAGACGGCGATGAACGGTCCGAAGCCGGTCTGGATATTGGCGACGAAGAGATTGAACCAGTCGAGAGAGCGCTCTGCCACCGGCGGCACAGTCGTCTCGACAGCCTTCGCGTCATAGGCGTGCTGTAACAAACGAAATCCTGCTCACTTGTCCTGTTTGGGTGCACCGGAGGGACCTTCGGCCTCCGGCGGGCCGACCATCTGCACATGTTGGTCGGTGGACTTGTATTCGGGCGCGGCCTGGACCTGGGCCCGGGTAAGCGCCAGGACGATTGGCGCGTTCTCGTCATCGGGATTGAACTGCAGCAGCTGCCAATCGATGGCGATCTTGCGCGTGCCGACGCCGAGAAAACCGCCGAAATCGATGACCGCACCCAGGGGAATGCCGTTGCGGTCCACCAGCACGTCGACGACCGGCCCCATATCGGCGCCGGCGGCGTCGCGCACCTTGCGGCCGAGGACCGAGGTGGCGGTGCCCGGCGGCAGCGTCTCGATATTCGTTGGCGGTGCCGGGGCCGCCTTGGCCGCGACCGGCGGCGCCGGCTTCGGCGCGGCGGC
>DASQSR010000453.1:0-4494 GCA_035642295.1 Allostellaceae bacterium
GAACGGGTTGTCGGTGAGGTGGGGCCGTCCCGACTGGGACGAGCATTTTAACGCATCCTAACGCAGCGCGCCGCACCCTTGAATTGGCGTCTGGCTCTTTGGGGCACTTTCACTATAGTGGCGCCGAGATGCGCGGCGGGCGAGGCCGCGAAGAGACGGAGCCGCGTGGCGCTGACCGCGGCGGTGCCGCGGGCATAGAGGGTCATGGCGAAAGTTCGTTGGTTGAAGCGGAGATCGGCGGCGCGTCGCGTCGCGGCAGGGATGGCGCTCGTCGCCTGTATCGCCGGCTGCAGCGCCGCCGGCGACCCCGGTGACCCCGGCGGCGGTGGCGCCGCGATCGAAGCGGCGCCGGCGGCGGGCGGCATGAGCACGCTCGGCAGCTACCTCGCCGCGCGCCATGCCGAGGAAATCCACGACTACGCGCATGCGGCCCAGTACATGAACCGTGCGCTGGCGGCCGATCCCGGCAATTTCGATCTGTTGCGCACGACCTTCACCCTCCGTGTGAGCCAAGGCGAGATCGCTGACGCGGTGCCGCTGGCGGAGCGCGTGGTCCAGCTCGACCCCAACGCCAGCCTCGCCAAGACCGTGCTGCTGCTGCAGAAGGTGAAGGCCGGCGACTTCGCCGGCGCGGCGGCTGACGCGCGCGCGCTGCCCATCGAAGGGGCGCAGCGGCTGACCGTGCCGTTGCTCCTCGCCTGGTGCGAGGTGGCGCGCTCGCGGCCGGCGCCGGCCTTGGCGGCGCTCGATGGGCTCGATCGCCTGCACGGCGTGCAGATGCTGAAGGACCTTCACGCCGCGCTGATCGACGATTACGCCGACCGCCTCGACGAGGCGGCTGCCGCCTATGTCCGCGCCACCGGCGATCAGCAGGCGCTGACTTGGCGCACGGTGGAGCTGGCCGGCAATTTCTATGAGCGGCACGAGCGCAGCGAGGAGGCGCGCCGTCTCTACACCCGCTTTGCCGGCGGCGGCGATCAGGGCGCGGAGATCACCGCCACGGCGCTGGCGCGCATCGAGACTGGCAGGGTGCCGCCGCGGATCGTCGCTTCGCCGCGCGACGGTGTCGCCGAGGCGTTGTTCGACGTGGCGAGCATCCTCGATCAGGCGGAGACGCTCGACGCCTCGCTGGTCTATGCCCATCTCGCGCTCGATCTCAGGCCCCAATTCCCGCTGGCGCAGCTCCTCGTCGCCGAGATCGACGAGGCGCAGCAGCACACCGCCGACGCGCTGGCGCAGTATCGCGCCATCGATCCGAAATCGGCGCTCAGCTGGACCGCGCGCTTGCGCGCGGCCAGCGCGCTCGATGCGCTGGGCCGCACCGACGAGGCGGTCGCCGAGCTCCAGCGGATGGCGGCGGAACGGGCGCAGGATCCCGATCCGCTGATCGAGCTCGGCGACATCCTGCGCGGCCGCAGCCGCTTCACCGACGCGGTCGGCGCCTACGACGCGGCGATCGCCCGCATCGGCCAGATCGAGCCGCGGCACTGGCGCCTCTTCTACAGCCGCGCCGCGGCGCTCGAGCGCTCCGGCCAGTGGACGCGTGCCGAAGGCGACCTCGAGCATGCGCTGAAGCTGCAGCCGGACCAGCCGCTGGTGCTGAACTATCTCGGCTATTCCTGGATCGACCGCGGCGAGCATCTCAACGAGGGCTTGCGCATGGTGCGGCGGGCGGTCGAGCTCCGGCCCGATGACGGCTACATCGTCGACAGCCTCGGCTGGGCCTATTACCGCCTCGGCGATTTCGCCCACGCGACCGAGTATCTGGAGAAGGCGATCGAGTTGCTGCCCGAGGACCCGACGGTGAACGATCATCTCGGCGATGCCTATTGGCAGCAGGGCCGCGCCCTCGAAGCGCGCTACCAGTGGCGCCGGGCGCTGCAGTTCAAGCCCGAGGCCGACGAGGTCAAGACGATCGAGATCAAGCTCGACCACGGCATCGCCAAGCTGCCGGCGGCGGCGTCGTCGACGCGCGGCGGCTGATGGCGCGGAGCTGGTTCGCTCCGGCGAAGCTCAACCTCTATCTCCACGTCGTCGGCCGACGCGCCGACGGCTATCACCTGCTCGACAGCCTCGTCGCCTTCGCCGGCATCGGCGACGAGGTCGCCGCCGCGCCGGCGCCGGCGCTGTCGCTCAGCCTTGAGGGACCCGCCGCGCCGGCGCTCGCGGGCCCCGTCGAGGAAAATCTCGTCTGGCGCGCGGCCGAGCTGCTTGCCGCCGCTGCCGGCCGCGCGCCGGCGGCATCGCTGACCCTGACGAAGCGCCTTCCCGTTGCTTCCGGCATCGGCGGCGGCTCGAGCGACGCGGCGGCGACGCTGCGCGCCCTCACTGCGCTCTGGCGCCTCGGCTTCGACGAAGGGGCGTTGAGCACGCTCGGTGCGCGGCTCGGCGCCGATGTGCCGGTCTGCCTCATCGCCCGCGCCGCCTGGCTCGCCGGCATCGGCGAAGCCGTCGAGGCCGCAGCAAAGTTGCCGCAGGTCGCAGCGCTGCTGGTCAATCCGGGGGTCGCGCTCGCGACGCCCGCGGTGTTCAAGGCGCGGCAGGGACCGTTCTCGGCGCCGGCGCGGTTTGAGGGGATGCCGGCCGATGCCGCCGGCCTCGTCGCGCTGCTGGCGGCGCGGCGCAACGATCTCACCGCGGCGGCTCTGACGCTGGCGCCGGAGATCGGCCGCGTCCTCGACCGCCTCGCACGCCTCGAGGGCGCGCTGCTGGCGCGGATGAGCGGCAGCGGCGCCACTTGCTTCGCGCTCTTCGCCGAGGCGGCGGCGGCCGAAGCCGCTGCCGCGCGGCTCGGCGCCGAAGAGCCTCACTGGTGGGTCGCGGCGGCGGCGCTGCACTGAGGGGCAAGGCGAACGCGCGTAGCGCGTTCGTCCGGGCAACCCGGCCGACCGCTTTGCGGTCGGCCCCGGAGGGTTCGATCGCAAAGCGATCGAACGGGTTGCCCGCCAGCGATTGCGCAGCAATCGCGAGAGCC
Organism: Allostellaceae bacterium; assembly: GCA_035642295.1. Lineage (GTDB taxonomy): Bacteria > Pseudomonadota > Alphaproteobacteria > ATCC43930 > CGMCC-115725 > DAHUYF01. Next base: position 2,975 of record DASQSR010000453.1, read on the forward strand.
GCACGCTTCCGGCTGGCCGCATCACCGCTGCGGCGGCGCTGGACTGAGGGGTGCTGTGGTAGCCTCTCTCGACCCGCGCTCTTTGACATCGTGAAACGACCGATGATGCCCGTGCGGCGACCAAAACGTCGCAACGCTCGACGCGTCCCTCTCCGCCCCATTGGGGCGGAGAGGGACAACCCGGCCGGTCGCTTCGCGACCGGCCCCGAAGGGTTCGATCGCAAAGCGATCGAACGGGTTGTCGGTGAGGTGGGGCGTCCTCGGCGACTTCCGCCTCTGCCACGGAGGTTTCCGCCAGGGGAGTGAGTCAATGACTCACCCGAAAAACAGAGTCATTGTTGTACACCAGTGAATCACACCCCTCCCCGACGCTTTTCGCTTGACACAAGGCGAACGCGCGTCAGCGCGTTCGTCCGCGGCGGCGCCAGCGATTGCGCAGCAATCGCGACAGCCGCGCGCTTCCGGCTGGCCGCCCCGTCAGCGCTGCGGCGTCACCGATTTCTGCAGCTCCATCATGCGCGTCGTCGCGGCGACGAGATCCGTGGCCGAAAGCTCGTGGGCGATCCGGTCCGACGCCTCCTTGGCGCCGGCATCGCCATGCGCGGCGGCGATGCTGTACCAGCCGAAGGCGTCGATCAGCGATTTCTCCACGCCCTCGCCGTTCTCGTAGAGAAAGGCGAGATTGTACTGCGCATCGACCAGGCCGAGCTCGGCGGCGCGGTGGAACCATTGCGCCGCTTGGCCCATGTCGCGGGCGGCGCCGATGCCCTTGGCATAGGCATAGCCGAGACTGAGCGCGGCGTTGGCATTGCCTTGCGCCGCCGCCTTGCGGTACCAGTCGATCGCCTGTCCCGCGTCCTTGGGAACGCCGAAGCCGTTCTCGCACAGCACGCCGTAATCGTATTGCGCTTCGGCAAGGCCGCTCTCGGCCGCGGCGCGGAGCAGCGGCGCGGCGCGCGCATAATCCTTGTCGACGCCTTTGCCGAGCGCATAGAGCGTGCCGAGTCGGTATTCGGCGAGCGCGTCGCCCTTGGCCGCGCGCGGCGCGAGCCAGAGCGCAAGCTGCGTCGGATCGCTCGGCGCGGTCTCGGCTGTGGCGCCAGGGCTGGCGGCGGACGGCGGCAGTAGCGCCACTTCGGCCTGCGGCGCGCGCGGCAGCGCCACTTCGAGCTCGGGACCGCCGTGCGGCAGCGCCAGCACGACAAAGCCGGCGAGCAGCAGCAGCGGCGGCAACAGCAGCAGCGCGTGCCGCCAGCGCGACGTCGGCGCCACGTCTGCATTCTCCGCCGCAACGACGGTGCTGCCCGGCGGCAGGACGGTGGTTTCCCCGGGCCCGGCGCAAGCGCGGCGGATGGCGCGCTCGAGCCAGCTTTCGAGCGGCAGGCCCGCCGCTTGCGCCGCCTGCTCGGCGAGCGTGAGACTCCGGGCGTCGAGGAGATCGGCGCTCCAGGCGGCAGGCTTCGGCGCTGCCGCCATCAGCCGCGCCCTCGCTCGGCGCGGGCGCGCCGGCGCGTCTCGTC
>DASQSR010000454.1:0-5294 GCA_035642295.1 Allostellaceae bacterium
CAGGCAGCCGCCACGAAGCTGGGTTGCTTGCTTGGCGGGACGATTCCCAAGGCGGGGCGCAAGACGATGAAGGTTGCAATCGTACACTATTGGCTCGTCGGAATGCGCGGCGGGGAGAAGGTGGTTGAGGCGCTGTGCGAAATGTTTCCGTCGGCCGACATCTATACGCATGTCTACCGGCCGGATCGCATGTCTGCGACGATCCGTCGGCACCGGATCGAGACCACCTTCATCGCGCGGCTGCCCTTTTCCCGTGGCCATTATCAGATGTATCTGCCGTTGATGCCGGTCGCTTTGGAGCAGCTCGATCTCAGCGGCTACGATCTCGTCATCAGCAGCGAATCCGGACCGGCGAAAGGGGTCATCACGCCGCCAGGCTCGCTTCACGTGTGCTATTGCCACACCCCGATGCGGTATCTGTGGAGCGGGTATCACACCTATCGCCAGCGCTCTGGAAGGCTGACGCGCACGCTCATGCCGGCAATCATGCATCAGATGCGGATGTGGGACCTGGCCAGCGCGGCGCGGGTCGATCATTTCATCGCGAATTCGCACAACGTCGCGGACCGCATCAGAAAGTACTATCGGCGCGATGCCGGCGTGATCTATCCGCCGGTCGACCTTCAGGGGTACGACGCGACGGCGCATCGTGAGGATTTTTATCTCTATGTCGGCCAGCTCGTGCCCTACAAGGGAGCGGACATCGTCGTCGATGCCTTCAACCGGATGCGCAAGCGGCTGGTGATCATCGGGCACGGCCAGGATCTGCCGTGGCTCCGGAGGATGTGCGGGCCAACCGTCCAGTTGCTCGGCTGGCAGGACGACGCGGTGCTGAGGAGCTATTACGCGCGCTGCCGCGCGCTGGTTTTCGCCGCCGACGAGGATTTCGGCATGGTTCCCGTCGAGGCGATGAGCGCCGGACGGCCCGTGATCGCTCTCGGTCGCGGCGGCTCTTGCGAGACGGTGATACCCGGCGTGACAGGTCTGTTCTTCGACGAGCAGAGCGCCGAAGCGCTGATCGCGGCGATCCTGCAATTCGAGGCAATGGAGCGCAGTTTCGACAGCGCGCGCATTGCGGCCCACGCAACCAGCTTTTCCAAAGGTGTCTTCAGAATGCGAATGACGGAGACGCTCGGCCGGTGGCTCGACGAGCAGCGGCAAGGCTCGAAGCGCCCCGGGGCGCGGGTCCGGGCGGCGACCGCCGAAGACGCGGTCTTCGCCGCTTGAGCGGCCGGCCCGCCGTTCGCGAGGAAAGGACCGTGCAGGCCGAAGCCACCGGGGCTATGGCAATGGATGGGCGTCAATCGCCCGCTGCCAGCGAGGGGCGCGACGCGGTGGACCCGTGGTCTATCTCGCGCGGAACGGTGCGGCGCTTCGCCGGCGAGAGCTCCCTTACCGTCGTCGTGTTATGCGACCATGCGCACGTCTCCGGCGGGCTGGCGCAGGTTGCGCACGCCAGCGCGCGCGCGCTCCGTCGGCGCGGTCACCGCGTCGTGCTGCTGGCGGCCGTGCCGCCGGTGGCGCCGGATCTGATCGAGGCCGGGGTCGAGGTGCACTGTCTCGAGCAGCGCGACGCGCTGACCGAGCCCTCACGGCTCAAGGCTGCGGGTCGGGGTCTCTGGAATGGCGCCGCCAGCCGTCGCTTGGCCGCGATCCTGGCGCCCCTTGCCGAGAGTGACACCGTCGTGCACGTCCATGGCTGGAGCAAGGCGCTTTCGCCCAGCGTGCTCCGGTCCGCGCACCGCTCTCGAGCCGCCGTAGTGCACACGCTCCACGATTATGTCGCCTTGTGCCCGAACGGCGCACTGTACGATTACGCCAAGGGCCGGAACTGCCCGCTTCGTCCCATGTCGGTCCGGTGCGTGCTGTGCGACTGCGATGCGCGCCGCTACGGCCACAAGCTCTGGCGTGTGGCGCGCCAGGCGACGCTGATCGCATCAGGAGGCGGCATCGCCGGCCGCGACGTGATCTGCATCAGCGAGCGACAGGCGGAGATCCTGAGACCGCTGCTGCCGGCCGGAACCGTCATGCACCTCGTTGCCAACCCCGTGGATGCGGCGGACCGGGGGCCGGCCGAGGTCGCCGCCAATGACACCTTCCTCTTCGTCGGCCGCCTCTCCCCCGAAAAGGGGCCTGACCTGCTGGCGGAGGCGGCACGGCGCGCTGACTTAAGGGTGGTCTTTGTCGGCGATGGCCCGGCGCGGCCGGCGGTCGAGCGCATTCTTCCCGGGGCGACGATCACCGGATGGGTCGGCACACCGGAAGTTGCCGGTCACCTTCGTCGCGCCCGCGCCCTGGTGTTTCCGTCGCGGTGGTACGAGACCTTCGGTCTCGTCGTCCAGGAGGCGCTCGCCAATGGCGTCCCGACGATCGTCAGCGACAACACCACGAGCGCGTCGATGATCGAGCATGGCGTCACCGGCCTGCTGTTTCGCAGCGGCGATACCGGTAGCCTGATCGAGCAGATGCGAGCGCTTTCGGATCAACGCACCGCTGCCAGGATTGGCCGGCAGGCCTATGACCGATATTGGCGTCGTCCGCTGACGCTCGACGACCACGTCGATCGGCTGGAAGAGGTATATCGGCGCGTTCTGCAGCGGCGCATTGCGGAGCGGCGCGAAATGGCCGCGGCACCCTCATGTCAGGAAAGCGGCGAGTGACCATGAGCAGCGCAATCGATGCAGACGTGAGGCGGGTTCTCGTTCATCGGCTGGGCAGCATCGGCGATTTTGTCGTGGCGCTTCCTTGCCTCCATCTCATCCGCCGGCGCTTCCCTGACGCCCAGATCGTGCTGCTCACCAACGTCCCGCTCGAGGCACGCGCTGCGCCGGCGATGAGCGTCCTTGAAGGCATGGGGCTGGTTGACGGGCTTTTGACCTATCCTTACGGCCTGCGCGATTGGCGACGACTGGCCCGGCTGCGTCGCGAGATTTGCAGCTTCCAGCCGGACCTTCTCGTCTACCTGCTCTGGCGCGGTTCGCTCTGGCAGGTGGTTCGCGACTATCTCTATTTCAGCTCCGCCGGGATCGCCCGGATGGTGGGATTTCCCTTCGCTGCGGCCGACCGCCGCAGCCGCCCGCCAGCGATGAGAGGCGGGTTGTGGCAATCCGAAGCGCAGCGGTTGGCAAGCTGCATCGCTCCGCTCGGCGATGCAGCGCCCTGCGACTCGGCGAACTGGGACTTGCGCCTGACCGAGGCGGAGCAGCGCGAAGCCCAGCGCTTGATCAACGAGGCTCTGCCGTCAGGCGCGGCGGCGCGCCCGATCCTCGGGCTCAGCATCGGCACCAAGCAGCCGGCTAAGGATTGGGGGGACGATAATTGGCGGGCGGTGCTGCGTCGTCTGGCGGATGACGGTCGCCCCTTGTTGTTGATCGGCAGCGGCGGGGAGCGTGCCCGCTCGCAAGGCGTGGCAGAGGTCTGGCCGGGCCCGGTGATCAATGTCTGCGGCGAGGCCTCGCCGCGGGTCAGTGCGGCACTGATCGCGCGAAGCGAGATGTTCCTCTGTCACGACAGCGGCCCGATGCATCTCGCCGCCGCTGTCGGAACCCGCTGTATCGCCGTCTTCAGCACGCTAAACCTGCCGGGACAATGGTTCCCCTTCGGAACCGCGCACCGCATCTTCTATCCGCATGCGCCCGGCGCGACGATCCGCGACATCAGGCCGGACGAGGTGGCCGACGCCGCGTCGGAGGCTCTGGCCCGACGGCCGCCGCGAGGGCAAGAGGGTGGGGAAGTGGCTGCCTAGCGCTCACCCGCAGCACGGCGTGTCGCACGAAGTGCCGGGCCGCGCCTCGCTGCTCCAGCCGACCGCCGTATCTCAGGCGGCACGGATCTCGGCGATCGCCCGGCTGATCTCCTGAGTGAGAACCTGCGACTGGCCGGCAAGACCGTTGGCCGCGGCGAGCACCTCGCCGGCGGCGCTGCCGGCGCGATTCACGGCGTCGCGAACGCCCCCGACATTCTCCGATACGTCGCGAGCGCCGCGCGCCGCCTCCTGGACGTTGCGGCTGATCTCTCCGGTCGCCGCGCCCTGCTGCGACACTGCGGCGGCGATGGCGGTGACGATCTCGCTCACCTCGCGGATGGTCTGGGCGATCCCATTGATGGCGCCGACGGCCTCGCCGGTCGCCTGCTGGATCTGCACCACCTGCCCGCCGATCTCCTCGGTGGCCTTGGCGGTTTGATTGGCGAGCACCTTCACTTCCGAGGCGACGACAGCGAAGCCTTTGCCCGCCTCGCCGGCACGCGCCGCCTCGATCGTCGCGTTGAGTGCGAGCAGATTGGTCTGGCTGGCGATCTCGTTGATCAAGCGAACCACATCGCCGATCTTCTGCGCCGAGGTCGCCAGGCGCTGCACCAGCTGATCGGTGCGCTCGGTCTCGCCGACGGCCTTGGCCGCGATCGTGGTCGATTGCGCGACCTGGCGGCCGATCTCCTGGATCGAGGCGGACAATTCCTCGGCCGAAGCGGCCACCGTGTCGACGTTGGTCGAGGTCTGGGCGACTGCGGCGCTGATCGCGGCCGACCGGTTTTCACTTTGCCCTGCGGCGGCGCTCATCGTTTCCGCCGTTGTCCTGAGGCCGGTGGATGCCTTCGACAGCGCGTCCGCCAACCCGCCGATCTTTTGCTCGAGGCGGTCGGCAAGCTCGATCATGAGGCGCTGCCGCTCCGCGCGGCCGGCGGTCTCGGCTTCGATCCGCTGCTGCTCCAGCTGCTGCTTCTCCGCGGCGTTGCGGCGGAAGACCTCGAGCGAGCGCACCATGCGGCCGATCTCGTCCTCCCGGTCCGCCGCCGAGGTGTCGATGTCGAGATTGCCGGCCGCGAGCGCCGTCATCGCCTGCTCGATCGTGCCGAGCGGCTTGACGATGCTGCGGCTGAGCACCCACGCGATCAACGTCGTCAGCAGCGCGATCGCCCCCGCAATCATGCCGAGGTTCCACAGCGCGGCGTGGAACGCGTCGTCGATATCGTCGACGAAGATGCCGGTCGCAATGAAGATGTTCCATGGCGCAAAAGGCATGATGTAGTTGATCTTCGGCACCGCCACCGTCATCCCCGGGCGGGGATAGAGCAGCCGCCCGATGCCGCCGCCATCCTGCGCGATGCGGATCATGTCGCGGACGAAATAGAAGCCGCTCGGATCCTTCATGTCGATCCGGTTCTGGCCTTCGGTTTCGGGCGTCGCCGGCGTCACCAGCACCTTGCCGTCCATGGTATAGACGAAGAGATAATTGCCGTTGTCATAGCGCATCGCGCTGACGGCATCGTGGAAGCGCTGCCAGGCCTCGGCATGG
>DASQSR010000455.1:0-3302 GCA_035642295.1 Allostellaceae bacterium
GCTCGGCCAGCGCCGCTGCGGTGAACTCCGCCTGCGGCACCACCCAGGCGCCGCCGGCTTTCTCCAGTGCACGCGCATTCGCCGTCTGGTGGTCGTCGGCGGCGTGCGGGTAGGGGACGAGGATCGCCGGGCGTCCCACCATGGCGAGCTCGGCCATGGTCGAGGCGCCGGCGCGGGAAATGACGAGATGGGCGCGGGCGAGCCGCTCCGGCACGTCGTTGAAGAAGGGGGCCAGTTCGGCGGCAACGCCGCTGGCGCGGTGGGCGCGCCGGACGCCCTCGAGATCCTCGGCGCGCGCCTGCTGCGTCACGCGCAGCCGCCGGCGCAGCGCTTCCGGCATCAAGGCGAAGGCGGCGGGCACCACCTGGCTCAAAGCGCGCGCGCCTTGGCTGCCGCCGAGAATGAGGATGTCGAAGGCGCCGTCTTCCTCCGGCGCCCGGTAGGGCGCGCCGCGCAGCGCGGCGATTGCCGGCCGCACCGGGTTGCCGGTCAGCACGACCCGCGCGCGATCGGCCTCGCGCATGCCGCCGAGCTCGGGGAACGCCGTCGCGATCCGGCGGACGCGCGGCGCCAGCAGCCGGTTGGCGCGGCCCAGAATGGCGTTCTGCTCGTGGATCACCGTCGGGAGATTCTGCCGCGCCGCCGCCAGCATGGTCGGCACCGAGGGATAGCCGCCGAACCCTACCGCCGCCGCCGGCGCCAGCGAGCGCAGCAGCCGGCCGGCTTCGAGCGTCCCCAGCGCCAGCTCGGCGATGCCGACCACTTTGCTGACGAGCCCGGTGCCGAAGCGGCCGGCGCGAATGCGGTGGAGAGCGACGCCCGGCAGCTTGTCGCCGAAGGCCTGGCCACGCCGGTCGGTGACGAGGGCGATGCGGCAGCCGCGGCCCATCAGCTCGCGCGCCAGCGCCTCGGCCGGGAAGAGATGGCCGCCGGTGCCGCCGGCGGCGAGGACGATGAGCTGGCTCATGCCTCGACCCCGCCGAAGCGGCGCCGCGTCAGCGCCAGCGCCATGCCCATGGCAAGGCCCAGCGACAGCAGTGACGAGCCGCCATAGGAAATGAAGGGCAGCGTCATGCCCTTGGTCGGCATCAAGTGCAGGGTCGACGCCATGTTGATGATCGCCTGCAACCCGAACTGGACGAAGAGGCCGGTGGCGGCGAGGACGATGAAGAGGTTGGTCTCCTGCAGCAGCCGCGAGAAGCCGCGCAGCACGATGAAGGCGAAGAGGGCGACGATGACGAGGCAGGCGATGAGGCCGAGCTCCTCGCCAGCGACGGCGAAGACGAAATCGGCATGGGCGTCGGGCAGCGACTCCTTCACCGTGCCTTCGCCGGGGCCGCGGCCCCAGAGCCCGCCATTCATGAAGGCGTCCATCGAGCGGTCGACCTGGTAGCTGTCGCCGCTCGCCGGGTCGAGAAAGCGGTCGATGCGGCTCGCCACATGCGGCAGCGTGACATAAGCGCCGATCAGTCCGACCACGCCCGACGCCATGCCGGCGGCGACCCAGTAGAGCCGGAGCCCCGCCAGGAAGAACTGCGTGAACCACACCGCCGAGACGAGCCCGGTCTGCCCGAGATCGGGCTGCTTGATGAGCAGCGTCACCACGACGAGATAGAGCCCCATCGCGATCCAGTGGCCCGGGAAGTTCTCGCGCAACCGGTATTGCGAGAAGAGCCAGGCCGAGACCACGGCAAAGCAGGGCTTGACGAACTCCGAGGGCTGCAGCGACAGGCCCGGCAGGCTGATCCAGCGCCGCGCGCCCTTGATCTCGACGCCGCCCACCAGCGTGTAGGCGAGCAGGATCAGCGAGAGGACGAAGCCCACCATGGCGATGCGCCGCACCGTGCGCGGCGTCTGCAGCGACACCACGAACATCAGCGCCAGCGCCGCCGGCAGCACGGCGAAGTAGCGCTTGACGAAGAAGAGGTCGTCGGGATGGGCGATGCCGCCGGCATGGATGCGGTCCGCCACCGCCGGGCTCGCCGCCATGATCAGCAGCGAGCCGAAGCCGATGATGCCGGCGAGCGCCACCAGGCTCCAGCGGTCGATCGTCCACCACCATTGCGCCACCAGGCTGCGGTCGGTGCGGGCGAAGCTCATGCGCGCGCTCCCGGCAGCGCCGCGACGAGGCGGCGGAAGACCTCGCCGCGCTCTTCGAAATCGGCGAACTGATCGAAGGAGGCGCAAGCCGGCGACAGCAGCACCACCGCCCCCGGCCGCGGTGCGGCGAGCGCGGCGCTGCGCGCCGCCGCAAGCGCCGTGGCGAGATCGGCCGAGCGCTCGAAGGGAGCGCGTCCCGCCAGCGTCTCGGCGAATTCCGCCGCGGCGCGGCCGATCAGGAAGGCGCGGCGAATGCGCGGGAACAGCGGCGCCAGCGCGGCAATGCCGCCTTCCTTGGCGATGCCGCCGGCGATCCAGTAGATGTCGTCATAGCAGGCGAGCGCCTTCGCCGCGGCATCGGCGTTGGTCGCCTTGCTGTCGTTGACATAGCGCACGCCGTCGATGGTTGCGACCAGCTCCTGACGATGGGCAAGACCGGGGAAGGAGCGCAGCGCCGCGGCGATCGCACTCGCCTCGAGCCCGAGACAGCGCGCCGCGGCGTAGGCCGCGGCGGCGTTCTGCCAGTTGTGGCGGCCGGGGAGGCGGGCGAGGCTGGCGAGATCGAGCACCGGCCGTGCCGCCCGGTCGAGGTCGTCGATCAGCCGGCCGCCTTCGACAAAGACGCCGCCCGGCGCGCGGGTTTCGGCCGAGATGGGAATGATGCGCGGCACCCCGGCGGCGGCGAGCGCCTCGGCGATGGCGCGGCTCGGCGCGTCGTCGATGCCGATGACGGCGTTCTCCGCCGGTCGGCGCACGCCGAAGACGCGGCGCTTGGCCGCGATATACCCCTCCATGCCGTCATGCCGGTCGAGATGGTCGGGCGTGATGTTGAGGAGCACCGCCACGCGAGAGGCAAGGCTCTCCGTCAGCTCCAGTTGATAGGAGCTGAGCTCCAGCACATAGATGCCGCCCGGGCCGAGCGGCGCCAGCGCCAGCGCCGGCGTGCCGAGATTGCCGCCGGTTTCGACCGTGCGGCCGGCGGCTTTCAGGATGTGGCCGATGAGTGCGGTGGTGGTCGACTTGCCGTTGGTGCCGGTGACCGCGACATAGGTGGCTTCCGGGCGGGCGCGCGCCAGCAGCTCGATATCGCCGATGATCTCGGCGCCGGCGGCGCGCGCCTCGGCCGCGACCGGGTGCGGCGCCGGGAAGCGGTGCGGAATGCCGGGCGAGAGGACGAGGGCCGCCGCGCCGTCGAGGCCGCG
>DASQSR010000456.1:0-4150 GCA_035642295.1 Allostellaceae bacterium
GATCGCGCCGCATGTCACCTGGGGCACCAGCCCGCAGGATGTGCTGCCGATCACCGGCACGGTGCCGGATCCGGCCGCGGAGGCGGACGCGGCGAAGCGCGCGGCGATGCAGCGCTCGCTCGACTATATGGGCCTCGTCCCCGGCACGCCGCTGATGGAGGTTCCGGTGCAGCGCGTCTTCATCGGCTCCTGCACCAATGGCCGCATCGAGGATCTGCGCGCCGCCGCCGCCATCGCCAAGGGCCGCCAGGTGGCGGCGGGCGTCAATGCCATGGTGGTGCCAGGCTCGGGCCTGGTGAAGCATCAGGCGGAGGAGGAAGGGCTCGACCGCGTCTTCCTCGAAGCCGGCTTCGAATGGCGCGAGCCCGGCTGCTCGATGTGCCTCGCCATGAATCCCGACAAGCTCGCGCCGGGCGAACGCTGCGCCTCGACCTCCAACCGCAATTTCGAGGGACGCCAGGGCCGCGGCGGGCGCACCCATCTGGTGAGCCCCGCCATGGCCGCCGCTGCCGCCGTCTCGGGCCGGCTGGCGGACGTCCGTACTTTCGGCTGACGCGGCGCGTCAGCTGAAAGTACGCGGCGGGCGCCAGCGGTTGCGCAGCAACCGCGAAAGCCCGCGCCGTGCCGGCATTTCTCCCCAGGCGAACCCGCGCGCCTTTCCGCCGAGAATCGCCGGCACGCTGCGGGCTCCCGCGATTGCTCTGCAGTCGCTGACGCCCGCCGGCGTCGAACGCTGCGCATTCGCGCCGCGCCGGAATCGAACCCGTCACAGCCAAAGGCTTAACGCCGCGTTAACCCTGGCGCGCTTGACTTGGCGCGCCGCGCAGCCCCGCACCTTCGCCTACCCTTTCCCGAGGATTTCGTGCCCCGCACCCTCCGGACGCGACTGGCGCTGCTGTTTCTGCTGGCGGTGCTGCCGGGTTTCGCGCTCGCTACCGGCTATGATCTCTACGGCTTCGAGGAGCACGTGCGCGCGGCGGTGGCCGACCTCGCCGACCGCGTGCGCGTCGTCGGCAGCGCCGACGGCGTTCTGATCGGCGACAGCCAGCTGCTGCTGCGCACGCTCGCCAACCTGCCGCAGGTGCGGCAGATGGGGCGCGAGCCCGCCGCCTGCGCGCGCGAGGTCGCCGATGTCCTGCGCGGCTCGCCCTATTACGCCCAGGCGGCGGTGATCGACGCCGCCGGCACCGTGGTCTGCACCGGCGATCCGGAGCATCCGGGCGAGGCGCGCATCGACAGCCGCACGGTCGAGCGCGCGATGAACGAGCGCCGCTTCGCCATCGGCGACAATGCCGGCGCCGCGGCCCGCGTCCATCGCATTCACTTGGCCTATCCCGTGATCGCCCAGGGCGGCAAGGTGGTGGGCGCGGTCGAGCTGGCGCTCGAGCTCAATTGGCTCAACCAGCGCTTTGCCGCTCTCGCGCTCGAGAAGGGCACGGTGCTGACGCTGGTCGACGCCGCGGGCGCGGTGCTGGCGCGCTATCCCGGGCCCGAGCCCCATGTCGGCAGGCCGCTGGCGCCCTCGGTCGAGGCGATTCTGAAGGCCGGCCAGACCTCGGGCGAGGCGGTGTTCGGCGACGGCGAGACGCGCTTTTTCGCGCTGGCGCCGCTGGGCGGGACGGCGCCGGCCGATCTCGCGCTGCTGCTCAGCATCGACCGGGTCACCTTGCTGGCGCCGGCGCTGCGCGACCTCCTGGTCGACATCGCCACCTTCTGCCTCGTCGCCGTGCTCGGCATGGCGCTGGCGCTGCTCGGCGGCACGCCGCTGCTGCTCCGCCCCGTGCGCAAGCTCGGCGCGGCGGCGGCGCGGCTCACCGCCGGCGATCTCACCGCGCGCGTCGCCCCGCCCTACGAGGCGACCGAGCTCGGCCGGCTCGCCGCCGCCTTCGACAAGATGGCCGCGGCGCTCGAGGAGCGCGAGCGCGAGCTGCGCAAGGCCCATACCTATCAGAGCCGCATGCTCGCCATCGCCGGCCACGATCTGCGCCAGCCCATCCAGATCGTCGTGATGAGCCACGACCTGATCCGCGCCGGCGGCCTGCCCGAGCGCGAGCGCAAATACCTCGTGCGCGCCGAGGAGGCGCTGGGCCGCCTCGTCCATCAGCTCGACCTCATCGCCGAGGCCGGGCGGCTCGAGGGCAAGGCGCTCGAGCCGCGCATCGAGGCGGTGGCGCTCGGCCCCATCATCGCCGAGATCGCCGCCGAGGCCGCGCTCGCCGCGCAGCGCAAGGGGCTGGTGCTCCGTGCCCGGCCGACGGATGCCGTGGCACTCTCCGACCGCGAGATGCTGGCGACCATCCTGCGCAATCTCGTCGGCAACGCCGTCAAGTACACGCGCCGCGGCGGCATTCTCGTCGGCTGCCGCCGCGATCCGGACGGCGTCCGCATCGAGGTGCACGACACCGGCATCGGCATCCCGCCCGAGCGGCTCGAGGAGGTGTTCGGCGAGTTCTACCAGCTCGACCCCAAGAACGAGGGGTTGGGGCTCGGCCTCGCCATCGTCCGCCGCACCGCCGACATGCTCGGCCATCGCCTCGCCGTCCGCTCGACGCCCGGCCGCGGCTCCTGCTTCAGCGTCGTGCTGCCGCGCGCCGGCGAGGCGCCGGCCATGCGCCGCGCCGGCTGAGCAAGGCAACGCTTCCCCGGCGCCTTGCGTGCCCCGGTGGCTTTCGCTAATCCTTTGAAGAACCGCACGGGATTGGCACCCATGGACAAGTTCACGACGCTCGACGGCATCGCCGCGCCGCTGCCGATGATCAATGTCGACACCGACAAGATCATCCCGAAGCAGCATTTGAAGACGATCAAGCGCAGCGGCCTCGGCAAGGTGCTGTTCGACGAGATGCGGTATCGCGAGGACGGGTCGGAGAACCCCGATTTCATCCTCAACAAGCCGGCCTACCGCAAGGCGCGGGTCCTGGTCGCCGGCGAGAATTTCGGTTGCGGCAGCTCGCGCGAGCATGCTCCCTGGGCGCTGCTCGATTTCGGCATCCGTTGCGTCATCGCCGCGAGCTTCGCCGACATCTTCTACAACAACTGCTTCAAGAACGGCGTCCTGCCGATCAAGCTGCCGCAGGCGATCGTCGACGAGCTGATGGACGATGCCAGGAAGGGCGCCAATGCGCGGCTCACCATCGACCTCGATCAGCAGACCATCACCCGGCCCGACGGCGGCATCGTTCGCTTCGAGATCGACCCCTTCCGCAAGCACTGCCTCTTGAACGGGCTCGATGATGTCGGCCTGACGCTGGAGAAGTCCGCCAGCATCGCCGCCTATGAGGAGAAGAGCCGGCTCGCCCAGCCCTGGCTCCGGTCGTGACCGGGAGACGCTGATGGCCTCCAACCGCAAGGTCCTGGTCCTCGCCGGCGACGGCATCGGCCCCGAGGTGATGCGCCAGGTGACGCGCCTTGCCGACTGGATGGACAGGAAGCGCATCGCCAGCTTCGATCTCACCGAGGATCTCGTCGGCGGCGTCGCCTATGAGGCGCACGGCACGCCCTTGGCCGAGAGCACGCTGAAGGCGGCGATGGCCTCGGATGCCGTTCTCCTCGGCGCGGTCGGCGGCCCCAAATGGGACAATCTGCCGTTCGCGCTCAAGCCCGAGCGCGGTCTCCTGCGGCTGCGCAAGGACATGTCGCTCTTCGCCAATCTGCGCCCGGCCATGGTGTTCGAGCCGCTGATCGGCGCTTCGACGCTCAGGCCCGAGATCGTGCGCGATCTCGATCTCATGATCGTGCGCGAGCTCATCGGCGGCGTCTATTTCGGCGAGCCGCGCGGCATCGAGACCTTGCCCGACGGCACGCGGCGCGGCTTCAACACCCAGGTCTACACCACGCCCGAGATCGAGCGCGTCGCCCGCGTCGCTTTCGAGCTGGCGAAGAAGCGCCGCAACAAGCTGACCTCGGTCGAGAAGGCCAATGTCATGGAATCCGGCGTGCTCTGGCGCGAGGTGGTGCAGGCGCTGCACGACGCCGAGTATCGCGACGTCGAGCTCGCGCATATGTACGCCGACAACTGCGCCATGCAGCTGGTGCGCAATCCCAAGCAGTTCGACGTCATCGTCACCGACAATCTCTTCGGCGACCTGCTGTCGGATTGCGCGGCGATGCTCACCGGCTCGCTCGGCATGCTGCCTTCGGCCTCGCTCGG
>DASQSR010000457.1:0-3250 GCA_035642295.1 Allostellaceae bacterium
CATTGGCCGCCTCCGTTGCTGCGCACTGGGTTTCGCCGAGCTTGGCGCGGCCGTCGTCTTCGCGCGCCGCGGTGCGCGCGGGCTTCGGGTTCCTCGCCCCTCTCTTGGTGATCGCCGGCCTGGGCGTCGCGACCGGAACCGGCGCGGCATCCTTGATCGTGCTGAAGTCGCCGGCGACGGCGGCACGGATCGCGGTGCCGCTCGACGCTGCTGTCTCCGCCCTTTCCGGAAGCAGCAACGCCAATCCTGCCGTCGACGCGGGACGCTCGATCACGGTCAGTCTGCCGCCCGCCTCCGGTGATAGCGACCTGGAAACGCTGCTGCAGCGCGCACAAGGCGAGCTCGCCGCACAGAAGCTGGAGCAGCCGCGCGGCGATAATGCCCTCGAGTTATACCGTCAGCTCAAGGCGAAGTGGCCCGAGGATAAGCGCGTGGCCGCGCTCGGCGGCGCGATTGACCTCACCTTCTGGTCGCGCGGCAATGCCGCACAGAGCGCCGGGGATTGGGGCAAGGCGCTGCATTATTTTGAGATCGTCAACTCGCTGCCGCCGCTGCCGCTCGGCTCGTCGCGCGCGGCGGCCTCGACCCACGTTCCATGAGCACGCTGCCCGCGAGCGCCTCGATCTGACGTCACGTCTCTTGCTGACCGGAGCCGATCGGCTCTAGCCAGGCGGGAGCGCGGCGCGCCTCCGTTACGGCGCGAGCGTCGGAGGCCATGCGGAACCTTGACGCGCATCAGACGGTTCTGATGAGGAGCCACTTGCCTCTCGCCTGCGTCCATGCGCCCCTACGCCCTGATCCGCGCGGCCGTCATTCTCGCCTTTCTGGCATGGGTGGGGCTGAACGTCGTCCCGCTGCTGCTGCCGCCGCGCCATGTGCGCCAGACCGATGCCTCGCAGGCCGGTGTGTCGCTGCAGCAGGTCAACCCGTCCCCGGCGGTCAAGCCGCCGCCGCAGCCGGCGAACGGCACGCGCGCCACCGACCTTGGCGGGCTGCCAGCGCAGCAGGTCGAGCCGCAGCCGGCGCTGGGCGCCAGCCCGCCGCCGCCCCCGCTCACCGAAGCCCAAGTGAGCGCGCTGCTGCGCCAGCACGGCTATGTCGACGTCTCCTCGCTGGTGCGCCAGCCCGGCGGCGACTGGCTCGCCACCGCGTCGCGCGCCGGCAATGGCACCCGGCTGCGCCTCCGCATCGATCGCGACGGGCGCATCGCGACCGAGTAGCGTGGTCGAGCGGCGCGCCGCTATCCGCACGCGCCCGAGAGCCGGCGTTTCCTCGACTGACCGTTACCGCCCGCCGTAACCTTCATCCGTGAGGTTGAGCAGCGGGAAGGCGCTGTGGACATGCGGTGGTGTGACCGGCAGGGCGGCGTGAAGCTGCGACCGGTCGAGGGCGGAGAGACGGGGAACGCCGAGCAGGCCGAGGCTGGTGGCAATCTCGGTCTCGAGCAGCTCCAGCACGCGGAAGACGCCGGCCTCTCCCGCCGCGGCGAGGCCGTAGCAGTAAAGCCGCCCCATCGCCACCGCCTGCGCGCCCAGCGCCAGCGCCTTCAACACGTCGGTGCCACGGCTGAAGCCGCCGTCGATGATGATCTCGGCGCGGCCGCGCACCGCCTCGACGATCTCCGGCAGGACATCCGTCGTGCCGCGCCCGTGATCGAGCTGGCGTCCGCCGTGATTGGAGACATAGACCGCGGCGATGCCGCACTTCACCGCAAGCTCGGCATCCTCCGCGGTGGCGATGCCCTTGAGGATCAGCGGGAGATCGTGCTTGTCCCTGAAGCGCTTGATGTGGTCCCAGGTGAGCCCGGCCTGGAAGCTGTGGCCGGCGGCACGCTGCCGCCAGGGCTTGATGAAGCGCTTGGCGATGTCGCGCTCGCGCCGGCTGTAGATCGCGGTGTCGACGGTGAAGCAGAAGGCGTCATAGCCGGCATCGCGGGCGCGGCGGCCGAAATCGTCGGTCCAGGCCTCATCGCCGCGGACATAGAGCTGGAAGATCTTGGGACCGGGGGTCGCCGCCGCGGTCGCCTCAAGCCCGGGTTGCGTCACCGAGCTCACCATGATCGGCACGCCGAAGGCGCCCGCCGCTCGCGCCGCGACCGCGGCGCCGCCGGCATCGAAGGATTCGAGCGACCCCACCGGTGCCAGCAGCACGGGAATGCGCAGCTTCCGGCCGAGCAGCGTGCCGGTGCAATCGATGCTCGAGACGTCGCGCAACACGCGCGGGCGGAAGGCGAGACTGTCCAGCGCCTGGCGGTTGCGCTTCACCGTCGTCTCGCTGTCGGCGCCGCCGATCAGGTAATCCCAGATATTGGGCGACAGCCTGATCTTCGCCGCCTTGATGAACTCGTGCAGCGTCAGGAACTCGCCGCTGGTCTCGCTCAGCGCCGCCCGCTCGCTCATGATCTCGCTCCTCCCCTGCTGTCCGGACCGGCCGCCATTGCCGCCATTAGAGAATGAGGCCGCCATCGACGACAAGCGTCTGGCCGAGGATATAGCCGGAGAGTGGCGAGGCGAGGAAGAGCGCCGCCCCCGCGATGTCGGCCGGCGTTCCGAGGCGGCCGAGCGGGATGCGCTCGAGCGCCGCGGCGAGTCGCCGCGGATCGCCGGTCGTCGCCGTGGTGAGCTTGGTCGCGACGAGGCCGGGCGCGATGCCGTTGACGCGGATGCCGTCGGCCGCCCAGGCCTGCGCCAGCGTGCGCGTCAGCCCGACGGCACCGCTCTTCGCGGCGTTGTAGGCGGGATTGCCGCGCGTTGCGTGGAAGGCGGCGGTCGAGCTGACGATGATCAGCGCGCCCCGGCTCGCCGCGAGCATGTCATGGAACTTGGCGCTGCAGCTCATCAGGCTGTTGAGGTTGACGTCGACGACGCGACGAAACGACTCGGCCTTGAATTCGCCGCGCTGGTAGATAACGATGCCTTGCGCCAGGATGAGAACGTCGAGACGAGAGAAAGGAGGGAGGTAGCGGTCGATGGCGGCGGCATCGGCGACATCGAGCCGGGCGTAGCGGAGCCCGGCGAGATCGGAGCCTTCGACTGCCGCGTAATCTTCGGCGCGCTCGCGCGTGCCCCAGACATGGACATCGGCGCCGTGGGCGCGAAACGCCTGCGCAATGCCGTTGCCGATGCCGCTGGAGCCGCCGACAACGAGAGCGGTCCGACCGCTGAAATCGAAATCTCTCATTCTCCCCTCCCGACGCTTGTCCAGGGCGGATCGCGCCCCAGTTTTAGGGAAAAGCGGCTGCGGCGAAAAT